>JBFWPD010000380.1:0-4446 GCA_050250175.1 Vicinamibacterales bacterium | reverse complement strand
CCCTCGGCTGGCCGTAGGTCTCGAGGGCCGGAGCCACCTCCGCGAGCGAAAGCGTCAGGTAGAAGAGCCGCCGGGCTTCCTCGGGCATCTTGTCGAGCGGAAACTGGTCGAGGTAAGCGAAGATCCGGTCGAGCTGCGGCAGAAGGGCCTGCGCGAAAGCGGCCATGTCTTCCATCGAGCTGGCGAGGCGGTGCCGGCTGCGCTGCGTCTCCGTCGCCAGGGACCAGCGACCGGCGAGCGGCTCCAGGTCGGCAAACTGGTCGGGAAGTAGGCTCATGCCACCCTCCGCCGCTTCGCGTCCCGGTCCCGCTGCGTCGCGATGTACGCTGTGCAGACCTCATGGTGATGGCGGCACAGGAGCTCGTTCTCCTGCAGCACGATGTGCGGCCTTGCGCCGCTCGCCATGCCCTTCTGCACGTGCTCGGTCGTGGCAAAGTCCTCCGAGGCCACGTCTCGAAGGACCACCTTCATGTATTCCTGGTAGAACCGCCCGCTCGGCGTGTCGGCACGCGGGTAATACACGCGCGCCTCGAACCGCGTCCGGTCCACCGCTACAGGGCGGAAGTTGTACGCCATGTAGTAGGTCGGCCGCATGGAAAGGTAGAAGTCGGGGAAAAGGACATTGATGTCGAAGGCCCAGTTGGACGCGCGACTGGGATTCATTCCCTCCGGCAACGGCTTCGCGGCCAGCTTCTCCAGCGCCTTCTTCATCCCGGGGATACCGAAGCGGAAGGCGGCTTCCTCGATCGGCTTGGTGGGCTTGATGATCGAAGCCTTCGCCTGATCCGCCACGGCGGCCGGGTTGCCGTAGACCGAGACCATGTTCCCCTGCAGCGAAAGCTTCCCGTGGTAGCCGGTGAGCACCACGTCGAGCGGCTGGTTCATCCGATTGTCCGGGGAAGTGAGCTTGTTTCCCAGCGACTTGGAATGAACGAAGGGGACGTGATAGCCCTCCTGGAACGCATCCAGCGCGACTTTCCAGTTGCAGTTCACCTCCAGGTCGTAGCAGAAGACCGAGGTGAGGTGCTCGAACGGGTAGCCCTCGAGCTTCCTGAAATGCTCGCCGAGGAACTGCTCGAGAGATTCGGCGGGCTCTGGATCGAGGTTGACGAAGATGAACCCCTGCCACGTCTCGCAATGCACCGGCGTCAGGCCGTAGTGCTCGTCCTTGATCTGGTGGAAGCGGGCGCGGTCAGGCATCCCGGTTAGCTTGCCGTCCAGGCCGAAGGTCCAGCCGTGAAACTTGCAGCTGAACCGCGTCGCGCAGCCGGAGGCCTCATGAACGACCCGGTTGCACCGATGTGCGCAGACGTTGTGGAATGCGCGGATCTTGCCGTCGCGGCCGCGCGCCACGATGAGCATCACGTTCGGCGCGTCCAGGTCCTTGGTGAAGAAGTCGCCGGAGCTGGGAATTTCCTCCACCCGTCCGACATGCAGCCAGGCCCGGCCGAAGAGGTACTTCTTTTCCAGCTCGAAGTGCTCAGGCGACACGTACTGATCAAGGGAAATCGGCCCCTTTCCCAGGTGCGGATAGCGCTCGCTCCAGAACGGGGCGACGCGCTGCGGAATGGCCGCTTGGCCGTGCTCTTGCATACCTTCTCCTTATCCTAGGGCGATCCTAACAGGAAAATGGATTATCTCGGCAGGAATCTATTGCTTCTTCAATAGACGAGACTTCCCTTGCCCGATGCCTCATCGAACAGGTAGAGGCCGGCGAGGAAGGTCTTATGCCTTTCGTACCAGCGGCGCTCGCGCGGCGCCTGCGGGGTGCGGTCCACGGGCCTGCCGCTCTTGAAGATGTAGTCGAAGCTCGACGGCCGCTGCAGTATCCCGATGTCTGCCAAGGGATTCCCGGGCACGACGAGAAGGTCGGCCAGGCGCCCCGCCTCCAGCTTCCCCACTTCGTTTCCGCGTCGGAGGATCTTCGTCGCAGCAAGGGTGTTGGCGTGGATCGCCTCGAGCGGCGTCATGCCGAGCAGCTCCACGAAGAGCTGCATTTCCCGGCCGTGCCAGTGGCCGAAGGGCACCGGCGACCAGCCGGCCTCGCTTCCAGCGATCAGCGGGACCCCTGCCCGATGGGCACGTCGCAGCCCCTCGCAGGCGGCCTCGATCTCCCGTCGCGTGGCGTCCATGGCAGAGGCGCCCGCGCGAGACTGGTTGGCATCCAGGAGGTTCACGAGCAAAGTCAGCGTCGGCGTGATCACGCAGCCGTTTCGCAGGCAGGCTTCGATCCCTTCTTCGTCGATATAGGAGGCATGGAAGATGACGTCGAAGCCCGCACGCGCCGCGTCGCGCGCGGACTCGCGCGAGCGCGCATGCACGGTACAGATCTTTCCGAGCCGGTGCGTCTCGTCCGCGATGATCTTGAACTCCTCGTAGGTAAACGCCGAGGACCCCAGGGCATCTGGCGTGATCAGGTTGTCGTTGGAGCCGGAAACCTTGATGGCGTCCACTTCCTCCTTGACCTGGAGGCGGATTTCCTCGACCAGATCGTCCTTCGTCTTGACGAGCACCGCGCTCTGCCCCGGAGGGAAGCCCAGGTTCGAAGGAAACGAGTCTTCCAGTCCCTGGTGGTTTGTCAGCTGCCTGCCGGAGACGGTGAAGCGGGGGCCCTCGAACATTCCGCTGTCGATGGCGTCGCGCACCGCCTGGGCAATGGCATAGGTCGTGGCCGCGTCGAAGGCGCTCGTGACGCCCGCCTGGAGCACCCTCTTTGCGTACCAGATCGCCTTCAGCGTGCGGAACTCGACCGGCGTATACAGGGCGTTCTCCTCTTCCGAGCGCGATTCGCCGAAGGAGATGTGCGTATGGCCGTCGATCAGCCCGGGCATGACCGTGCGTCCGGGCAGGTCGATGAGCGTGTACCCTGGGCCGGTGTAGCGCGGCGGAAGCGCGGCGCGGGCGCCGACCCAGGCGATGCGCTCGCCCTCGGTGACCAGGGCACCATCCACGATCGGCGGATTGAGGCTCCCATCGAGAATGCTTCCCTTGATCAGATAGCCCCTGCTTGCCTCCTTCATGCCTCGGCATTCCCTTCCGCAAACTCTGCAAAGAACGCATTCACGTAGAACAGGAACTTCGCCGTCTGCTCGAAGGCGATCGAGTGAGAGCAGCGCCCGAGCAGCACCGCGTCGGCCTCCGGAATGAGGCCCGCCAGACGCAGGCTCGTTTCTGCCGGAAAGGCGAGGTCGTCGCGTCCATGCAGGAGCAGGACTTTTGTCCGGAGCGCGGCGAGCAATCCCGGCTCGAGGACGGCCGCCTCCACGTACTGCTGCGGATCGCCCTGGAACATCGTGTCGAAATAGTCGGCGTACCCGTTGGCGAAGATCACTGCCTCGCGCGCCCTCAGGTAGTCCTCCGTGATCAGCCTCCGATCGAACACGAGGCCTTGGATGGCGAACGCGAGCTCCTCCCGGCTGCGCGGGCAGGTCCAGGTGCGGCGGGTGAATTCATTTGGCTGGAAGCTCGCGCCCATTGCCCCTGTAGTGACGACGGCCATCACACGGGCGTCCAGGTCGGCCACGGTCAGCGCGATCGAGGCAGACAGCGAGTGCCCGATCAGGCCTACCCGCTTGCCGGGAATCTCCTCCAGCATCGCCTTCGCCTGGCGAACCCAGAGGGGGTAATCGAAGTAGGGCTCCGCCGGCTTGCGACCGCTCATGCCGAAGCCGATCAGGTCCATGGCGAACACCTCGTAACGGGCCGCCAGCGGCTCGAGGATCGAGCGCCAGTTGCCGAGGCTGGATGCGCCCGGACCGGACCCGTGAAGCAGGAGCAGGGGAAATCCGCTGCCGGCGCGGTAGTAGCCGACGGGGATCCCCTCGAACTGGAACTTGTGCTGGCTGAGCTGCATGCCCTCCCCCGTAGTGACCACGTCGTGTGGTGGGCATTCTAACGAACTCGGAATCCATTGTGTTCAATATTATCGATTCACTATGTGATTCTCCATAAACTGAGGTGTGCTAGGCTTCGGCCCGGAGACCGGGCTGAGGAGGGAACCATGCGGGTAGGCAAGGACGGCCGGACGCTGAACACGAGGGTTTTCGAAGCGCTGCGCGCGGCGATCCTCAATGGAGATCTTCTCCCGGGCCAGCGCCTGAAAGCCTCGTCACTTGCGCGCACCTACGAGGTCAGCCTCAACGTCATCCGGGAGGCGCTCAACAGGCTCGCGGGAGAGAAGCTCGTGGAGCTGGAGCCCCAGTTCGGCTTCGCCGTGCGGCAGCTCTCGGCAGAAGACCTGGACGACCTGGTGCGCCAGAGAATCATCCTGGAGGGCATCGCGCTACGGCAGTGCCTGCAGCGCGGCTCCCTCGAGTGGCCCACCTTCGGCAAGGACGCCTGGCAGGACATGAAATCGCCGGTCATGGGCGCGGAGGATTTCTCCTACGTCCTGCACCGCGTCCCGGGCGCGATGGTGTTTCTCGGCGTGTGCCCGGAAGGGCAGGC
>JBFWPD010000379.1:0-4448 GCA_050250175.1 Vicinamibacterales bacterium | reverse complement strand
ACATGGGTTGAGGATCGACGGTAACGACACTGTATGGACGGGAGGTAGCGAAGGGAATCAGATCCTGAAGTTTCCTCGGGACGGCCGGTTCATGCTTCAGATCGGACGTCCTGGCGAGAGTAAGGGGAATAGCGACACCGAGAATCTCAATCGCCCAGCTGACATTGACGTCGACATGGACGCGAACGAGGTGTATGTAGCTGACGGCTACGGAAACCGGCGCGTCATTGTGTTCGACGCAACCACAGGAGAATACAAGCGGCATTGGGGAGCGTACGGCAAGCCCCCCGACGATGTCGTGCCTGAAGAGTTCGATCCATCTGCCGCTCCACCTGGGAGGTTCGGTGGGCCCGGCAACGGAGTCCATTGTGTACGCGTATCGAATGACGGGTTCGTCTATGTGTGCGATCGCGAGCAGCATCGGATTCAGGTGTTTCGGAAGGACGGGACGTTCGTAAGGGAGTTCTTCTGGACCAACCGAGCCGGACAAGGCAGGCCCGCATGGGACATCGACTTCTCGCGAGACCCGTCACAAGCGTTCATGTACGACGCGGATGGGGAGAACCGCAAGGTCTGGATCCTGCGACGGGAACCGCTCGAAGTCGTCGGTTCGTTCGGGCGGGGAGGTGGACGTTGGGCAGGCCAGTTCTTTGGAGCACACAGCCTGGCCGTCGACTCAAATGGAAATGTGTACGTCGGGGAGACCTATGAAGGAAAGCGCGTGCAGAAGTTTGTCTACAGGCCCTGACGTTGGAACGATGCCTCGAGCTCTCTTTCCGGGATGCCGCACCGTAGGGTGTTGTTGTCTTGGCTCGACGGGCGATGCTGGCTCGCGTCACGGGGACCGCGTCGGTCGGCGTCGCGCGCCAGTACTGTGGCGCGCTCGGCCAGATCACCAATTGCCAAGTCGCTGTCACTGCCGCGCTGTGGACCGGCGTGCGAGCGTGGTGTCTCGGCGCGGGGTTCCTGCCGGAGGAATGGCTCACACCGCTGGCGCGTCAGCGCGCCCGGGTTCCTGGTGCGGTGCGGTTCCAAGAGAGATGGCGCTTGGCGCTCCGCTTGCTGCGGCAAGTGCCAGCCGGTGGGCTCACGCTCACCGCGCGTCGGCATCGTTGCGAGCGGTCGTCCGACTGACCCACCAGCGCTGGGCGATCGAGCAGCTTCAAGAGCGAGCTCGGGCTGGATCACTTCGAAGGCCGCACGTGGCTCGACTGGCAACACCACACCGCGCTGACCGCCGTGGCGCGGCAGGGCTGACCTTTCCGGCCGCGCACGCATCGTGCAGGAGATCTTCATCGCGCTGTTGTGTCCGCGAAACCGCGCTGGTCAGATAGGCCTTTTGCGCAGGCTGAGGCTGCGGCCTCGTGTCTGGCGCACGCGACTGGTCAACTAGGTGCCCGCCATCTGAGGGAGCAGACATGGCATTATCCGAGCAAACCCTGAACGAACTCAGCAACGAGTTGCTTGAATTGCGTCGGCGGAAGGATGTGATGGAGGTTGCGATTGCGGGAATAGAGACCGTATTGCAAGGGCGTCCAAGGAAGCGCGAGAAGTCACAAGGTGCGCGGACTCGGCGCAATGGATCGGGAACTCGCGTATCACGACCCGGTCCTGTTGTCAGAGGCGCGCTTCGACAGCGATTGACATCGCTGTTGGCAGGATCGGACGGACTGCGTTCTGGCGAAATAGTCTCGCTTCTACAGACAGAGCCGTTCCTGACAGGTGGCAAGGAGCCATTTCGAGACCGGGTATCACACGAGCTTTCTCGACTTCGACGACTGGGTTTCCTGAGACGGAGTCCGGCGGGACGATATAGACTCGCTGCAAGCGTCTCACCTAGCGTCGTCGTCAGCGTGGGACCCACCAACGAAACAGCCGAAGTCGCAGCGACATAACAATCTTCTCGGTGATCGGAAGTTCGGTGATGGCTAGCGAAATCATGGTGGAGCTTGTGCCTGTGAGTGCGTCGGCCTCCGCCGTTGAGGACCTCGGGAGAAATGTGTCCGGCGGCACCCGGCCGAGGCTGTCGTGGGGCCGCTCGCGGTTGTGACCTCGAGCCATGCGCCGGTGATCGCGCGCAGCTCGGTGATCGATTCAAAGAGGTGCGCATTCAGTACTTCGTTCTGGTATGCGCTTGATCCGATCACGTGGACATCTTTCGAAGGGTGGATACGATGTCCCGCATGTCGAAGGCCGTCGGCGTTAGGCGTACGCGCCGGCAGTGTTCTGAGGAGTTCAAAGAAGGCGCCGTCCGCCTGGTCCTGGACGAAGGCAAGACCGTGGGTGCCGTCGCCCGCGAGCTGGACCTGACCGCCTCTGCGCTCGGCCTCTGGGTGCAGCAGGGCCCGTGCCGAGCGGACCAAGGGCAAGAGCGGGCTGATGAAGGAAGAGCGCGAGGAGCTGACGCGCCTGCGCAAGGAAGTCCGGAAGCTACGCGTGGGGCGCGGCCAGCTAATTAAGAGTCTCGGCCCTCTTCGCGAAAGACCAACGGTAGCCTTCGCGGCGATCGCCCGGAGAGACGCCCCGTGCGGAAGCTCTGTCGGCTCTTCAGCGTGTCCTCGGGCGGCTTCGATGCCTCGCGCAGCCGCCCGGAGTCGAAGCGGGTGCAGGAAGACCGACGACTCAACGTCTTGGTGCACGCCTCGTTCACGGGCGGCCGCGGCTACTACGGCAGCCCGCATATCCAGGATGACTTCGTCGAGTGGAGCGAGCACGTCAGTCGGAAGCAGATTATCCGACTGATGCAGGACGGCGGCCTGAAAGCACGAGTGCGGAAGCGCTACAAGGGCACGACGACGAGCGCGCACGACCAGCCGGTGGCCGTCAATTCGTTGCAGCAAGAGTCCATACGCATCTGCACCAGATCTGCGAAATCACGCGGCGCCCACTGTGTCGCATTCTCTCTGGGTACGCGTTCTCGTGCAGATCGTGTATGACGCTGCTTTCGAGGCACGGACTCATGTGTCCCTCATCGAGAAAGCGAGCCAGAGTCGTGACCACCCCATGCTGCTCTGATTCCCGGAGAGCTATCAATTGAAGTGCCTCCGCTTCGCAAGCTCTCTTGATTGAGGGGACGCAGCACGGAAGTGCCATGAGGGTTCCTTCCAATAAATCCTGCTCCAAGAGACGTCAATAGAACCTATACTTCCTAGCACCTGGCTGGAGAAGACGACGCGCCAGATTGCGAGCGGGTCCGAACGCCCGTGTCAGGGTCAGATTCGGCGCACGGAGCGCTCGTCATGAATCAATGGGCTACGAGGCGCGAATGATGCTCAAAAGTCGCCTGTCCCGCTCCGTCGCCCTATCGCGGCTGCCCCGCAGGGGACATGCCGCAGTGCAAATTGCACAAGAAGCGATTCTCGGTGCAGCCGTGCGCGTCCAGCAAGCACGAGTTCGAATAGAAGTGAGGTGTGACGCCCGTGAGAGCGGGAATGCGCGGTCGGAACGGGCACGAGCTCAAGGTACGCCCTGGGTCCGGCCGGTTGCGACGGTCGAATAGTCGCACGATGCTGACTACCACGATCACCGTGCTCTATATCGAGGATCACGTTCTCGTCAGGGAGGCCATCGCGCGGTTCATTGACATCGCGCCGGACATGAAGGTCGTGGCCACCGCCTCGACCGGCGGCGAGGCGGTTCCGCTGTTTCTCCTGCACCGGCCGGAGATCACACTGGTCGACCTTCGTCTGCCGGACATGAGCGGGATCGATGTGATCCGAGCAATTCGCCGAGAACAGGCTGATGCCAAAGTTGTCGTACTCACGATGCACTGCAGCGATGAAGACATTCATCAGGCATACGATGCGGGGGCGGCTTCCTATCTGTTGAAGACTGGTGTTGCCGACGAGTTGATCCGGACACTGCGCGCTGTCTGCGAGGGTCAGCGTCCAGTCGTGCCCGAAGTAGCGTGGCGACTCGAAGCCCCGCGCCGGTCGGTGTCCCTTACGCCCAGGGAGCGTGAAGTGATGGAGCGCATGTCAACCGGGATGCGCAACAAGGAGATCGCAGCCGCTCTGTGTATCAGCGAAGAGACCACACATGGACACATCAAGAACATCTTCCTCAAGCTGGGCGTCAGCGACCGGACGGCGGCTGTAACGGCTGCGATCCGCCGTGGAATCATTCATCTTCCTTAGCGTTCCCCAGCCCATCCTCATTTTATGGAGATGTCTTGGCATAGGCCGCCCTCTGGCGTTTCCACCTCTGCGATCGAACACGCTTCTGAGACAGGGACGACGCCAGGTAGGGGTGTCTGCCGGATGGACCGAACTACCAGGCGGCGGAGGCATTCTGTGGCGTCTGCATCGCGGAACGATCCATTGGCTGTACCGCCGCACGAGAATTGGACAGCGCGTTGATGGTAATCAGGCCGCGGGCCTGACGGCAAACGCCTGACGCACCTGCGCCGGCGAGCGATACCCGAGTCGTGCGATCAGCCACTCGCGGTT
>JBFWPD010000378.1:0-4481 GCA_050250175.1 Vicinamibacterales bacterium | reverse complement strand
GATCGGGAGACGCGGATCCAGCAGGAGATCGTCCTGGGAATCGGAGGCGTTCGTGCGCTCAAGGCACTGGGGTCAACGCCTGGTGTGTTTCATCTGAACGAAGGACATGCCGGATTCGTCGTCCTGCAGCGCATCCGCGAGATGATCGAACAGGGTGCGACGTTCGACGAAGCGCTCGCCGAGATTCGACAGACGACCGTCTTCACGACGCACACACCGGTGCCCGCCGGCCACGACGCCTTTCCGTTCTCGACCGTCGAGAAACACCTCGCGGGATGCTGGGGGACGCTCGGCGCCAGCCGCGATCGTTTCCTCGCCCTCGGCGCGTACGACAACGGCTTCGGCTCGCAGTTCAATATGACGGCGCTCGCGCTCCGATCAGCGGAGCGAGTGAACGCCGTCAGCAAGCTCCACGCGCACGTCACCCGGGGGATGTGGCAGGGCATGTGGCCGGACCTTCCGGAAGAGGAACGCCCGGTCTCGTTCATCACCAACGGGGTGCACGTGCCGACCTGGATCGCGTCGGGACTGGTCGCGCTGTTCGAGAAGTACATAGGGGCCGACTGGATCGAACGGCAGGACGATCCGAAGGCCTGGGATGCGGTGCTCGGCATTCCGGATGAAGAGCTCTGGACGGTGCGCCAGCAGTTGCGGCGCGACCTCTTCACGTTCGTTCGCGAGCGGGCGCGCCAGCGGTGGACGATCGAGCGCGTGGCAATGCCGCGGATCGTGGCGGCGGGCACGCTCCTCGACCCGGACGCGCTCACCATCGGGTTCGCGCGGCGCTTTGCGGGATACAAGCGCTCGGAGCTCGTCTTCCAGGATCCCGAGCGGCTCGCGCGGATCCTCAACGCCGTTGAGCGGCCGGTCCAGATCATCTTTGCCGGCAAGGCACATCCCGCCGACGACATCGGCAAGCATCACCTGCAGCGCATCTACCGGCGTGCACTCGACCCCATGTTCGGCGGCCGGATCGCGTTCGTGGACGACTACGACCTTCATGTGGCGCACTGCCTCGTGCAGGGCTGCGATGTCTGGCTGAACAATCCTCGCAAGCCGATGGAGGCGAGCGGCACGAGCGGCATGAAGGCGGCAATCAACGGCGTCCCGCATCTCAGCATTGCTGATGGCTGGTGGGCCGAAGGCGCCAACGGCCAGAACGGCTGGGTGATCGACGGCGGCGGCGGGGCCGACGATGGCGCGGTCGACGCTGCCGACGCTGCGGCTCTCTACAGGTTGCTCGAGGAGGAAGTCGTGCCGGCGTTCTACGACCGCGCCGCCCCCTCGGGCGTCCCGAACCGATGGCTCGCCACGGTCAAGGAATCAATCAGGAGCGTGGCGCCGTTGTTTTCGGCGCGGCGGATGGTCAAGGAGTACGTCGAGCGGATGTACATGCCCGCGCTCACGAGGAAGGTGACAGCAGGACGCTAGCTCGACGTTGAAGCCCGCTGCCGGAAACCCGCAGCCAGACGCTCACTTCCCGCTGATGGGCGGGTGATGAATGATCTGGATGGTGTTGCCGTCCGGGTCGTTGAAATAGCAGGACCGCGCGCCGTCGCGATGCGTCCTGGGTCGGGCAAGGATCGTGACGCCGCGCTCTTCGAGAAACGCCGCCCACCGATCGACGTCGTCCGGCGTCTTAACTATCAGGCCCAGGTGATCGAGCGCTCCCGGGCCGGGGGCGCGTGTCTCGGC
The DNA here is from genome assembly GCA_050250175.1 of Vicinamibacterales bacterium. Classification (GTDB taxonomy): domain Bacteria; phylum Acidobacteriota; class Vicinamibacteria; order Vicinamibacterales; family CAVVIG01; genus JBFWPD01. The sequence goes on along the minus strand of JBFWPD010000378.1, from coordinate 2,786 downwards.
ACGGTGCAAGGCGAGGTTGTCGATGCCGGAGGAGAGATAGACGTTGTCGGGATCCGGCGTCCATTCGACGTCGAACCCCAGCAACTCGACATAGAAGCGTTTCATTGCCTCCATGTCACGGACGTTCAGAGCCAGGTGCCGGAGGCCGGCATGAGTCGGGCGGGACATGTCAGATCACTCGAGTGGGACGGCGCAGCGGCGGGTTGGCCGTCGGTGCGGGTTTGTCAACGTGCGATTGTAAATTGTAAATTGAGTTATGCCCCGAAAGTCGGTCGCCAAAACGCGGTGTGCCTTGTGCGGCGCCAAGGACGTATCCGAGCCCAGAGGCGAAGAGAAGTACTGCCGCGACTGCTGGGACAAGAAGATCGCGGTCGAAGAGATCGTGGCGCGGGAGTTTGCGCTGAAGCGCTATATCCGCGCCCACAGCGCCGAGAAGTATCTGATCTACCACTCGACGCTGAAACGCCCGTGCGGACAGCTGATCGTCGTCGACGATGGATACGATCTCTTCCTGACGATGGTGCTGTACCCGAACTTCGGCTGGGACGAACCAGCCTACCACCTCGAAGGCGATCCGGAAGGGCGCCTGTTCTCGGAGTTGCTGGTGGATGTCGTGGCCGCCGAAGTGATCGAGCCGTGGGGCGGTGGAAAGTGGCACATGGAGATTGTCCGGTCCCTCAATCCAGAGCCCGAGGACTGGAACGGTGAAATGTGACCGCGGCTGTGGTAGGCTGACCCGTTTTTCGGTTCCGTTAACTTGCGTGGAGGAATGTATGAAGCGCGCGCATGTCGCCGTTGCTGCGGCGTTCGTAGTCACAGCGCTGGGCACCGGCTGGGTTCCGGCCCAGGCCCAACAGAAGCTGCCCCTGGTGCTGGCGGGCAAGAGTTTCACGCCGCCGATCCGTGGCGAAGTCATTGTTGAGCACACCCGGCCCGTTACGCGCCGCGAGGGGAACGAGGTAGTGACGACCATCGTCGTGCGCAATGCCTCCGCAGGCCCGATCGCCCGGCTGCAGTTCACGGAGACCTGGTACGACAAGGCCAATACGATCGTCACGGGCGGCCGCTCCACGATTGACGGACTGCTGCAGCCCGGAGAGGTCGCACAGATCACGGTCGAGACGCCGTACAACGCCCAGATGAACCTGCCCAGGCAGCAGTTCTCGCACGCCAACGGCACGGTGCAGACGGTGCTCGTCGACAAGCTCGAAGTGCCGAAGCCGGCTCCTGCGAATCCGTAGTCGCTGTTCCTCACCGCGGCGGGAGCAGGAGCTCCCGCCGTGAGTGTCCTGCCGCATCTCCGGCCTCTTCCTTTCAACAATAACGGACCGTCGCTCCGCTGAAGCATCTCCAACCGCGGAGGTCATCGCGGCGGGGCACGCTATACTGGACGATGGCGACGGACTGCATGGCTGCAGCTGATATTGCTGTTCGGACGACTGCGCTCGACGTCGCGGGGATCCAGGCTGCGCTGGCCGCGGAACACCTCGACGGCTGGCTGCTCTACGATTTCCGAGGCATCAATCCGATTGCCGCCGATGTCACCGGCGTGGCTCGCCAGGAAGGCCACCTCGCGACAAGGCGCTGGTTCTATCTCATCCCCTCTACCGGCCAACCGCGCGCGCTCGTGCACGCCATCGAGCCCCATTCGCTGGCGCATCTGCCCGGGTCGACGATTCGATACGCGCGGCGTCAGGAGCTGGAAGCCGGCCTCGCACAACTGCTCGGCGGCATGCGGCGCGTTGCGATGGAGTACTCTCCCGGCGCCTCAATCCCCTACGTGTCGAGGGTGGACGCCGGTACGCTCGACCTCGTCAGGCAGAGCGGCGTGGAGGTTGTCTCATCCGCCGACCTGGTGCAGCAGTTCTCCGCCGTCTGGGACGCCGCCGCTGTCGCGACACACGAGCAGGCGTCGGTGAAGCTTCATCGGGTCAAGGACCGGGCCTTCGAGCAGATCGCACGGGAGAACGGCGAACGAGGTGCCACCGACGAGTACGCGATCCAGCAGCAGATGGCCGCGTGGTTTGCCGAAGAACGCCTGATCAGCGACTCCGCCCCGAACGTCTCCGTCGGCGCCAACGCGGGAAATCCCCACTACCTCCCCACTGCGTCCTCAACGCAGCGGATCGGACCCGATGAGCTTGTGCTCATCGACCTCTGGGCGAAGCTGGATGTTCCCGCGGCCGTGTACGCCGATATCACTTGGATGGGTTACACGGGCCGCCGCGTGCCCCAGCGGTTCGCCGACGCCTTCGGCGCGGTCGGCAGGGGTCGTGACGCGGCGGTCGCGCTGGTCCAGCAGCGTGTAGCGAAGGGGCAGGGCGTGCGAGGATGGGAAGTCGACCGGGCGGCCTCCAGCGTGCTGGAGTCGGCCGGCTACGGGGACCGGATTCTGCATCGGACCGGACACAGCCTCGGCGAGTCGGTCCACGGCACAGGCGTCAATATGGACGACTACGAAACACACGACGACAGGCGCCTGCTGCCTGGCACAGGCTTTACCATCGAACCCGGTGTCTACTTCGCGGACTTCGGTGTCCGCTCTGAGATCAACATGATCGTGCGTGCGGGCGAGGCGACCGTGACAGGCCCGGTGCAGCACGAGATTCTGACGCTTGGCTCCTAACCGGAGGAAACATGTCCACCCGAAAGACCACGCTCTTCTACGCCTTGCTGATTGCGGTGTCCTCGCTCGCCGTGGGGATGGTCATCGCCTCGCGGCTCGATCTCACCTCCACCAGTTCGGCGCAGACGTTCGAGGTCCCGTCGGCCAACAGCGCGCCGGT
>JBFWPD010000377.1:0-4490 GCA_050250175.1 Vicinamibacterales bacterium | reverse complement strand
GCGGCATCGACGGTCTGCTGCATCTCACCGACATGTCGTGGGGCCGCGTCGGGCATCCGTCCGAGCTCTTCAAGGTCAACGACGAGATCGACGTCATCGTCCTGAAGTACGACGCGGCGACCGTGCGCGTGTCGCTCGGCCACAAGCAGCTGATGACCGATCCGTGGGCCAACGTCATGGACCGCTATCCGGTTGGGGCGCGCGTGGGCGGCAAGGTCGTGAGCCTGACCGACTACGGTGCCTTCATCGAGCTCGAGTCGGGCGTCGAAGGCCTGATCCACGTCTCCGAGATGTCGTGGAGCAAGCGGGTCAAGCACCCGTCGAAGATCCTGAACATCGGCGACGCGGTCGATGCGATGGTCCTCGGCGTCGATCCGGCGGCGCGGCGGATCTCGCTCGGCCTCAAGCAGGTCGAGAGCAATCCGTGGCACGACCTGGCCGAGAAGTACCCGGTCGGCTCCCGCATCCAGGGCAAGGTCCGCAACCTGACCGAGTTCGGTGCGTTCGTCGAGGTCGAGGAGGACATCGACGGCCTGATTCACATCTCCGACATGTCGTGGAGCAAGCGGATCAAGCATCCGTCGGAAGTCCTCAAGAAGGGCGATGTCGTCGAGGCGATGGTGCTCAACATCGACGCCGAGAATCAGCGCCTCTCGCTCGGGCTCAAGCAGCTGGCCACCGACATCTGGGACGACTTCTTCTCCCGTCACCACGTCGGCGACACGATCGAAGGAAAGATCGTGCGCATGACGAACTTCGGCGCGTTCGTCGAGCTCGACGAGGGCATCGAAGGCCTCATCCACGTCTCCGAGTTCGACGATTCGCGGGCGCCAAAAGGTGAGGAGAAGATCGATCTGAAGGTCGGCGAAACGTATCCGATGAAGATCATCAAGCTGTCACCCGAGGAGCGGAAGATCGGCCTCTCGATCAGGGCGCTCAAGTCGGACGAGTTCCGTGCCGACTGGGAGAGCTATCAGGAGGGCTCGGGCGACGGCACGGCGACGCTGGGCGATCACTTCAGAAATCGGTAAACGCAGGCTTCAGGCTTCGGGCTTCGGGCACGAAGGGAAGTTCGTGGCGTCAGATCAATTGATAGCGACCGGGTCGTGCCTGTAGCCCGTAGCCTGAAGCCTGTAGCCGACAAGGATCCACCATGACTGGCGGCAGCATGACCAAGGCGGAACTCGTCGAGGAAGTCTCGCGGGTCTCCGACCTCACCAAGAAGCACTCCGAGGTAATCGTCGACACGGTCTTCAAGAGCATCATCGACGCGCTGCATCGCGGCGAGAAGATCGAGCTCAGGGGATTCGGCAGTTTCAGGCTTCGCAAGCGGGAGCCGCGGAAGGGCCGGAACCCGAAGACGGGCGACAAGGTGGATGTGCCGCCGAAGAAAGTGCCCTACTTCAAGCCAGGCAAGGAGCTGAAAGAGCTCATCAACAAGGAACCCGACCTGGCACCGCCAGCGGCCGGCGCTCCGGCGCCTCCCGACGCACTCGCAGTTTGACGCTCGCATCGGGTCATTTGGTCATCTGGTCAATCTGATCATTGGCATCCATGAATTGATCAATTCGTGGTGGTAATGACCAGATGACCAAATGACCCGATGATCAAATTCACCTCACATGGAACGCCTCTGGTCGCCCTGGAGACTGGCCTACGTGACGGGAGTTGCACGCGCCACTGACTGCGTCTTCTGCGACGAAAGTGAGTCACGGCAGGCCCTGACACTTGTTCGCGGCCGCCTCTCCTACGTCGTCCTCAACCTTTATCCCTACAACAGCGGGCACCTCATGGTCGTGCCCGATCGCCACATCGGGTCGCTGGCGGCCGCCACACCGGAGGAGCTCTCCGAGATGATGGCGTTCGTGCGCGACGCCGAAGTGGCGCTCACCGAAGCGTACGCGCCGCAGGGGATCAACGTCGGGATCAATCTCGGTCGGCCCGCGGGGGCGGGCATCGTCGATCACATCCACGTGCACCTGGTGCCACGGTGGAACGGCGATACGAGCTTCATCTCGGTCGTCGGCAATGTCCGCGTGCTCCCGGAAGCGCTCGACGACTCAGCCGCCAGACTCAGGCCGATTTTTGAAAGGCTGGCGCAGAACCGCGGCATCTGACGGTCCTCCGAGGTCGTCTGGGTCCTTCAGGTCCAAGGTCCTTCGAGTGCTCCAAGGTGCTCTCGCGCGAAGACCTCAGGCCTCGAGGGACCTAAGCACCATCAGGACCATGAGAACCTGGACTCAAAGGACCAAACGGACCTGGAGGACCTGAAGGACCTCGAGGTTCTCGAGTCCTTGAGATCCTTGGTGCCTGAAAGAATCGCCGATGAACCTCGAACTCTCCCCCTCGCATGTCGCGTTCCGGCAATCTGTCGAGGCGTTTGCCCGCGACGTAGTGGCACCCCGCGCCGCGGCCATCGACGAGTCGGGCACCTTTCCGCTCGACGTCCTCCAGGCCGCCGCCGGACACGGTTTGCTCGGTGTGAGTCTGCCGGAGCGCTGGGGTGGGCGTGGTCTCGACTACCTGAGCTACACGCTGGCGATTGAAGCCCTGGCCGGCGCGAGCGCCACGGTGGCCGCTGCCGTCGTCGTGCAGCACTCGCTCGTGGCCGAGTTGATCGCGCACGCGGGAACGGCCGGGCAACAGGAGCGCTGGCTGTCCGCGCTGATATCGGGAAAAGCGATTGGCGCGTTCGCGTTGTCGGAGCCAGAGGCAGGCACCGACGCAGCGAACCAGCAGACGAGCGCAAGGGCGGTGGGTCGTGCCTACCGTATCAGCGGGACGAAGGTCTGGGTCGCCAACGCCGACGCGGCATCCGTCTGCGTCGTCTTTGCCTGCACGAGTCCTGGCAACCGGGAGCGCGGCGTGACGGCGTTTCTCGTGCCGATGGACACGCCCGGCATCAGGCGGGTGTCGCGCGCCGACTCACTGGGCGTCCGGGGCCTGGGCTGTATGGACCTCGCGTTCGAGGTCGAGGTCAGCGCGGACGACGTCATCGGAGGCGTCGACGAGGGACTTGCCCTGGCGGCGTGGGCGCTGCAGGGCGGACGTATCGCGATTGCCGCGCAGGCGCTCGGGATCGGCGAGGCCGCGATGGCGCACGCGATGGCGCACGCGAAGCGGCGCCGCACGTTCGGGCAGCCAATCGCGAAGCATCAGGCGATCCAGTTCATGCTGGCCGACCGATCGACCGAGCTCGAAGCCGCGCGCATGCTGACGTGGAAAGCTGCCTGGGCCAAACAGGCGGGCGGCGATGCCACGCTCGAGGCGTCGATGGCGACGCTGGCCGCAGCCGAGGCCGCGCATCGTGCCGCCGATCAGGCGATGCAGATCCTGGCATCTGCCGGCTACCGCCGCGGCTCCGTCGTCGAGCGGCTGTTCAGGGACGTGCGCGCGGTAGAGATTTATCAGGGCACTTCGGAAGCGCAGCGGCTGGTGATCGCCGGACGGATTCTTGGTCTTCAGGGTGCGACGCGGCCTACCTGAAATCCATCGACTCGATAGCGTGCGACCTGACCGGGGACCTCACGCATGTCACCCGGCGGCAGAACGACCGCGTCGAGTGACTTGCCGGTAACGAGGCGGACCGATTCCGCAGAGAGCGGTCCGAAGACATCCCTGAAATTCGCGTACTGTTCTGCCGAGTCCTCGAAAACCACCACTCCGGATTCGGGCAGTGCGGCAGCGTCGGCCTGCAGTTGAACGACAGCGCTCGCTGACACCCTGGCCGGATCAACCCACCGATCGCTTCGCGCGTAATACACGGGGGTCAGGACAAGCGGCAGTCCGAGCGCCGCCGCGAGCAGTCGATCGCGGCTCCTGTTCTCCTGCGGCCGCCGCAACGCCTCAATCGTGACCGCGAACGCCAGCGCCGCGCCGACTGACGGGAAAAGCGCATAGAGACTCGAGCGCACAGGCACGCGCACGGTGATCGCCAGGCCCGCGAGGAACCAGACCAGCGCGACGACGAGAAGCCGCCGGTCACGGGTCGTGAAGACGGGCCGCGCGCGATACGCCAGCGCCGCGACGAAAGCGATGACCGCCGCACCCGTCGCGCTCCGGTCGAGATAAGCCACCAGATTCCTCAGGATGAGCGATGGGTCGGACGTCAGTCGATAGAAGCTTGGCGCGTTTGCCGGATCGATCGCATTCGTGCCCAGTCTCACCCACGCGTAGGCACCCACAGTCAGCGCCATCAGGGCCAGATCGACGCCGAGGCTCGATGGACGCCTCGCCTGGACGAGCCAGCCGATCGCGAGGACCAGCACCGGCACCGCCAGTGCGTCCTCCTTCGACAACAGCGCACCGAGAAAGAGCAGTGTGCCCGCGATTCTCCAGCTGCGAAGGAACGCGACGACGCTCAGGCACGAGAGGACCGTCATGAGCAGCGAGGTCCGACCGCTTATCCAGAGCACGGCCATGTTCACTGCATGGGGGTTGGCCGTCCACACGAGCGCGCCTGCCGTGGCGGCGGCGATCCCGATTCCGAG
>JBFWPD010000376.1:0-4493 GCA_050250175.1 Vicinamibacterales bacterium | reverse complement strand
GGCTATCTCGACGTTCTGGCGCGCGAGTGGGAGCTGTACAGCGAGCAGCCGGCCATCGCCGGCCGTCCGCTGAACTTCGTCTACTTCGGCGGAGGCACGCCGTCGTACATCTCCACGAAGCAGCTCGAGAGCCTCGTTCGCCGCATGGACGCGGTAAGCTCGTGGAGAACCGCCGAAGAGATCACCTTCGAGTGCGAGCCCGGGACGCTCAGCGAAAGCAAGCTCGCGACCATCCGCGACATTGGCGTCACCCGTCTGAGCCTTGGCGTCGAGAACTTCGACGACACGATTCTCGAGGTGAATGGACGCGCGCATCGCTCCGGCGAGATCGACAGGGCCTACGCCTTCGCCCGGTCGCTCGACTTTCCGCAGATCAACATCGACCTGATCGCGGGCATGCTGGGCGAGACCGACTCCAACTGGTCGGACTGCGTCCGCAGGACCATCGACATGGCCCCCGACAGCATCACCATCTATCAGATGGAGCTGCCGTACAACACGACCATCAGCAGAAACCTCCTCGCCAACGCCAGCGAGCAGGGGCCGGTGGCCAACTGGTCCACCAAGCGCCGGTGGGTGGCCGAAGCGTTCGAAGCGCTCGAACTGGCGGGCTATACGATCGGGTCGGCGTATACGGCCGTCCGGGACCCGAAGAAGACGACGTTCATCTATCGGGACAGGCTCTGGCAGGGTGCGGACATGGCGGGACTCGGCGTGGCGTCATTCGGTCACGTCGGCGGCGTCCACATGCAGAACCTCGATACGTTCGAGGACTATTGCCACTCGATCGAGGCGGGCGCGCTGCCGCTGAATCGTGCGCTGCGCCCGACCGGCGAGGAACGGCTCATTCGGGAGTTCGTCCTGCAGCTGAAGCTGGGCTCGATTCGGCCCTCGTACTTCCAGCAGAAATACGAGGTGAACGTGCTCGATCGTTTCCGCGATCCACTCGCCGGACTCGTGGACGAAGGCCTCGTGGTTCTCGCCGCTGACAAGGTCTCGGTCACCCGCGAAGGGCTCATGCAGGTTGACAGTCTCCTCCCGCGCTTTTTCAAACCCGAACACAGAACCGTCAGGTATACATAGATTGAAGATTGAAGATTTAAGATTGGCGGGTGGCGATTGGCGCCGCGATAGCTGCGCATCGACGGCATGTTCGCAGCGTGATCCCAATCTTCAATCTTCAATCTTCAATCACAAATCTTCAATCTTCAATAGTTGATGTCTTTCGTCTACCGCCGCCGCGTGCAGTTTCCCGAGACCGACGCCACCGGGATCGTGCACTTCACGAACTTCTTCAAGTACGTCGAAGAGGCAGAGCATGCGATGTGGCGATCGGTGGGGCTCAGCATCTCCGAGCGCGACGCGGTGATCGGCTGGCCGCGCGTTGCGGCGTCGCTCGAGTTCCGGAAACCCCTGCGATTCGAAGACGAATTCGACGTCCACCTGCGGGTCGTCGAGAAGACGAAGAAGACGATCCGTTATGAAGCGGACCTGCGCAAGGAGGGCGACGTCATCGCCACCGGTTCGCTGACGATCATCTGCGTGAGCCGGGCGCCGGGACAGCCGATGCGCGCGACCGACATCCCTCCCGAGATTGACGCGAAGTTCCCGGTGGAAGACTGAGGGTATCGGCTACGATATGCCTCCGAGGACGACGTGAGAATCCGGCTGCTCGATTCGGCGTTCGGTAGCGGGAACCGGCGGCTCCAGTACGCCACGACCTTCCTGGTCAACGACACGCTCGCGATCGACTCAGGCTCTCTCGGCTTCTGGGCCACCGCGGACGATCAGGCGCGCGTCCGCAACGTCATCATCACGCACACGCACGCCGACCACGTCGCCTCGCTCCCGGTGTTCGTCGAGAACGCCTATGTGCCGGGCCGGCCGCCCACCTGCATCTGGGGCAGCGATCATGTGCTCACCTGCCTGCGGGAAGATCTGTTCAACGACCGGGTGTTTCCGAATCTTCTCGCGCTGCCCACGCCGGACGCGCCGTTTGCCACGCTGTCAAGGCTGGCTGCCGAGACGCCGATAGAGATCGACGGAATCCGCGTGACGGCCGTGCCCATCGCTCACACCGTTCCGACCTTCGCCATCGTGCTCGAGTCGAACGGTACGGGCGTCGCGATCGTGTCCGACACGGCGCCGACGAATCGGATCTGGGAAGTGCTGAACGAATTGCCGCACCTCGACGCCGTCTATCTCGAGGTCACGTTCCCGAACGCGATGGCCGAACTTGCGCGCGTGTCCTGCCACCTCACGCCCCGGCAGTTCCGCGCCGAATTGCGCAAGCTTCACCGTCCGGCCCAGATCATCGCCGTGCATCTCAAGGCTCGCTACCACGACGAGGTCGCGGCCGAAGTCAGGGATCTGGACATCGAGCATGTGCGCATCGCCGAGCCGATGCGGGAGGACGTCTGGTGAGCTCAGGCCGGTGCATCCTCGGTTATCACCTGGATGGTCAGCCGCAGTCGATCGAAATGCGGTCGGCGGAGACGATCATCGGCCGCTCGTTCGGCCAGAGCGACGTCGTCGTTCCGAGCCCCAACGTGTCGCGCCGCCATGCCGTGGTGCGCTGCGAGCAGAACAACTGGACCATTGCCGATCTCGGCGCCGCCAACGGCACCTGGGTCAACGGCAGGCGGCTCGAGAAGGATCAGAAGTACACACTGAACGACGGCGACAAGATCATGCTCGGCACGGTCCCGATGACCGTCAGCATCGTCACCTCCAGGCCCGCCGCCTCGGTGCAGTTCGATGACGATGGGCACGGAGAGGCGGAAGCAGCCCTTCCACTCGACGAGCTCACGTCGGTACTGGGCGGAGTCGCCTGGGTTGTCGATCTCTTCAACGACGCTGCCGAGGGTTTGCTCGGGAGCAACGGCCTCGACGTCACGCTTGAGCAGATTCTGACGCTGGTCTTCAAGCACGTGCCCGCGCATCGCGGATCGATCTGCCTCTACGATGGCGATCGGCTCGTGCACCGTGCGTCACGCACTTCGAAGGGAACGACGGTCGAGCCGCCGCGATTGAGCCAGACGATCGTCCAGCAGGCCATCAAGGACCGGAAGGCATTCCTCTACAAGCGCGACAACATGGGAGGCCGCGAGGCCGAGAGCATCGTCGCGCTCGAGATCCGATCGGCCATGTGCGTTCCCCTGGTGAGCGGGGAGAAGGTCATCGGACTGGTCTACGCCGACACGAAGAACCTGGCGCAGCCCTTCACGAACGAGCACCTGAAGCTGGTCTCGACGCTGGCGAAGTTTTCGGCCGTGGCCGTCGAGCAGGCCCACCTGCACGAGGTCATCGAGCGTGAGCGATCGATTCGCGACAACCTCGCACGCTACAGCGATCGGGCCGTCGTCGATCGGATCATGGCGAGCCAGAGCGGCCAGATGATCGTCGAGGAGGCCGAGGTCTCGGTGATCTTCGCGGATCTCTCGGGCTTCACGACGATGTCGGAGAACCTCACGCCCTCGGAAGTGACCGGCGTGCTGAACGGCGTCTTCGACAAGCTGACCCGCGCGATCTTCGAGCACGAAGGGACGCTCGACAAGTTCATCGGCGACGAGGTGATGGCGTTCTTCGGCGCGCCGCTCCCGCAGCCCGATCACGCCCTGCGCGCGGTGAACGCCGCGCTGCTGCTGCAGAAGCGGCTCGAGGAGTACAACGCGGAGCACGCCGATCGCGCGCCGCTGGCCATGCGGATTGCGATCAACTCGGGCACCGTCGTCGCCGGCGACATCGGCTCTCTCGAGCGCCGCGACTACACGATCATCGGCGACACGGTGAACACTGCCAAGCGCATCGAGTCGACGGCCACCGGCCGGGGGGAGATCGTCGTCGGTCCCGGGACCTACGAGATGATCAAGGATCACTTCACCTGCAGGGCGCAGGATCCCGTGCCCCTCAAAGGCAAGCAGAAGACCATCGTGACCTACGTCGTCACTGGCCGCGTCACGACCCCGGCGCCTCTGTAGCCCTCAGTACACCCCAACCGTCGTCGCTGCGGCGAATCCGCGGTACGGACGCACGCCGCTCACGCCATCCCACGGATAGGCGGAGTACGGAGGCTCGCGTTCGCCCTCGTCGCGTTCGAGGAAGCCGGGCACGAAGAATTCGCGAGTGAGGGTCGTGAGCCTGACCCGTCCCGTCTGCCCGTAGTCCACGATCCGGGTGGCGTCGTCGAAGTCGACGACCTCGGCGACGGCACGGGGCTGCGGCGCGTAATAGGTGATCTTGTAGTTGTTGTGAGGGCCGCTCGGGGCGCTCGCCGCCAGGCCCATCAGCGTGTTGCCGTACGTGGGCGTCATGTAAGCGCCGTCGAGCAGTTCTTCGTGCGCGAAGCGGTTCCACTGCGGCGTGAACTCGGTGCCTCCCGAAAAGATGCCGGTGATTCCCGCCTTGCGGATGCTCGTCCCCATCGAATCGAGCTTCAGCGCCAGAGCCTCGAGCAGCTTCGGCGTCGTGAACATGCAGCGGATGTCGTGCCC
>JBFWPD010000375.1:0-4494 GCA_050250175.1 Vicinamibacterales bacterium | reverse complement strand
CAGATCATTTCGAACGCCTCCTGCACGACCAACTGCCTCGCGCCGCTGGCCAAGGTCATTCACGAGCGCTTCGGCATCCGCAAAGGCTGGATGACGACGATTCATTCCTACACGAACGACCAGCAGCTCCTCGATCTGCCGCACAAGGACCTGCGCCGGGCTCGCGCTGCCGCTCTTTCCATGATCCCGACGACGACCGGCGCGGAGTCAGCCGTCGGCGAAGTGCTTCCGGAGCTCAAGGGCCGCCTCGACGGGATATCGATACGCGTCCCGACCCCGAACGTGTCGCTCGTCGATCTCTCAGCGATCATGGACAGGAAGGCCACAGGGGAAGAGGTCAATGCGGCGCTCAAGGAAGCCGCTGCCGGACCGTTGAAGGGCATCCTCACGTGCTCCGACGAGGAGCTCGTGTCGATCGACTTCAAGGGCAATCCGCACTCGTCGATCGTGGACACCGCGTACACGAAGGTCATGGACGGCGACTTCGTGAAGGTGCTGTCCTGGTACGACAACGAGTGGGGCTACTCGAACCGCTGCGTCGATCTGCTCAGGCTGCTCGTCAAGAAGGGTCTCTAGCCTGAAGCCCGTACCCTGTAGCCCGAAGCCTGCAGCCTGATGAAGAAGCTGTCGATTCGTGACCTTCAGCTCGAGGGTAAGCGCGTCTTCATGCGCGTGGACTTCAATGTCCCCCTCAAGAACGGCGTTATTGGAGACGACACGCGTATCCGTGCCGCGGTGCCGACCATTCAGCATGCGGTCGGCCGCGGGGCTACCGTGATCCTCGCCAGCCATCTCGGACGGCCGAAGGGAAAACCGGCCCCCGAGTACAGCCTGAAACCCGTCGCGGCGAAGCTCGGCGAGCTCCTCGGCCGCCGGGTGGATTTCGCAGCCGACTGCGTCGGTCCCGACGCGGAGAACAGCGTGCGCGAGACGCATGCGGCCAAGGGGATCGTCCTGCTCGAGAACCTCCGGTATCACGCCGAGGAAGAGAACAACGATCCCACGTTTGCGAAGGCGCTCGCCGGGCTTGCCGACGTGTACGTGGACGATGCGTTCGGTGCGGCGCATCGTGCTCATGCGTCGGTGCAAGCCATCACGAGGTTCCTGCAGCCCGCCGCTGCGGGTCTTCTGATGGAGAAGGAGCTCGAATACCTGGGAAAAGCGCTCAGTTCGCCCGAGCGTCCTTTTGTCGCGATCCTCGGCGGCGCCAAGGTCTCCGACAAGCTCGAGGTGATCGAGAACCTTCTGAGCCGCGTGGATCGCCTGATGATCGGCGGCGCCATGGCCTACACGTTCTTCAAAGCGAAGGGACTGCCGATCGGGAAGTCGCTGGTCGAAGACGACAAGCTCGAAGCGGCGCGCGCGATCGAAGCTGACGCCGTCCGGCGCGGCATCGCCCTCGAGTTCCCCTCCGACCACGTGGTGACGCCGAAGCTCGAAGCCGGCGCGCCGCACGAAGTGCTCGAGGTGGGCGACGCGGCGATCGGCGACCGCCTGGGCGTGGACATCGGGCCCGATACAGCGGCTCGCTATCGCTCGCACATTGCATCGGCGAAGACGGTCCTCTGGAACGGACCGATGGGCGTATTCGAGATTGCGCCCTTCGACGCAGGCACTACGGCGGTCGCGAAGGCGGTGGCCGAGGTGCAGGGGACGACGATCATCGGAGGCGGCGATTCGATCTCCGCGGTCAAGAAGGCCGGCGTGTCGGATCGCATCTCACATATCTCCACGGGCGGCGGCGCGTCGCTCGAGTTTCTGGGAGGGCGCACGCTGCCGGGCGTGGCCGCTCTCACCGACGCATAGACGGAAACGCCGGGAACAGGGCCGCACATGAGAGCTCCCTTCATCGCGGGCAACTGGAAGATGTTCAAGACGGTCCACGAGGCCGTCGTGTTCGCCAAGGAACTGCGGCCGGCCGTCAAGGACATCTCCGACGTGGAGATCGTCGTCGTGCCGCCGTTCACCGCCGTGCATTCCGTGGCCGAAGCCCTGCGCAACACCAACGTCGGGGTTGGCGCGCAGAACCTCTACTTCGAACGCGAGGGCGCGTTCACCGGCGAAGTGTCCGGTGCCATGGTCAAGGAGGCGGGCGGCGAGTACGTGATCGTCGGCCACTCCGAGCGCCGGCGGCTCTTCGGCGAGACCGACGACGTCGTGAACCGCAAGGTCCACGCGGCGATCGCGGCGGGCCTGACGCCAATCGTCTGCATCGGCGAGACGCTCGAGGAACGTGAGCGGAACGAGACGATGGGGATTCTCGATCGGCAGCTCAAGGCAGGCCTCGAGGGCCTCGCGCCTGACCGGGTGAGCGAGATGGTCGTCGCGTACGAACCGGTGTGGGCCATCGGCACGGGGCGCAACGCAACCGCCGAGCAGGCGGACGAAGCGCATCGTCACATCCGCGCCCGTCTCGAGGAGTGGTTTGGCGACGAGGCGGCCACGCACTGCCATGTGATTTACGGCGGAAGCGTGAAGCCGGACAACGTCGGCGAGCTGATGGCGAAGCCCGACGTCGACGGGGCCCTCGTCGGGGGCGCGAGCCTCGATGTCCGGAGCTTTACGGACATCGTGGAGGCCGCGCACAAGGCCAGGCCAGCTACTGGGGTATAATCGGCCTCTTCTGGTACGGAAGCGATGATTTACTACCTGGTCGCGGCGGTTTATGTGGTTGTCTGCTTCATGCTCCTGGTTGCAGTGCTCCTGCAGCAGGGCAAGGGCGGCGACATTGCGAGTGCATTCGGCGGCGGCAGCAGCCAGACGGCGTTTGGCGCCCGCGGCGGTGCGACGGTCCTCACGAAGGCGACGTCGATCCTGGCGGCCCTGTTCATGGTCGGCGCGCTGGGACTGGCAATCATCGGGCAGCGCGGACCGAACTCGCTGATGCGCGGCACGGCTCCGCCTCTGTCGACGACGCCAGCGGCCCCGGCAACGCCGGGGACGCCGGGAACGACGACACCGGCTCCGGCCGAGACAGCGCCCGCCGCAGCACCTGCGGCAACCCCAGCGGAAGGGACCACCGCGCCGGCCGAGACGCCGGCACCAGGCACGACCCCGGCTCAACCCTGAGAGCCGGCACCTCGAACGCGGAAGTGGCGGAACGGCAGACGCACCAGCTTGAGGGGCTGGCGGGGGCAACCCCGTGGAGGTTCAAATCCTCTCTTCCGCACCATCCTTTAGATTGAATCGGTTAGCCGACTCCGGCGTCGATGCGATGAGCGTCAGCTAAACGCGCCTCCGTTGGATGCCGCGTCGTCAAAGGTCCATCCGCGCAAGCAGGTTGACGGCGGGCGTTGGGTTAGTGGAGGCGCGCCAGAGTTCGGGCAGACTTCATCGCGCAGTTCGCCCCGATTCACCCGGGCGTGCCATCCCATGGGAAAGCGAGTCCAGCTGAACCGGCCTGAGCCGGTCACGCGTCCTTTTTCGCATCCACCAGCGAGGGATTCAATGACCGAACGGCTCGCACTCCTTGTTGTGACGTCGCTGGTCGTCGCATCTGCCACGGCCGGCGCCGCTGAGCTGCAGCCGCGGACCGTTGCAGCGTTCGACCGGTACGTCTCAGCGACCGAACGTCGCATCGCCGGCGAGGTGACTGGCACTCCGTTCATTCATGTCGATGGCCTGAGCGCAGCTGCGAGGCAGGATTGGCTCGGCCGACTGCAGAAGGGGGAGCTGTACATCGAGGCGCTCGAGACGCGCGATGCGGGCCAGGAGATCGAGGTGCCCGGCGGGCTCATCCATCACTGGGTGGGAGTCGTCTTCGCGAGAGGCGCGACGGTGGACCAGGCGATCGCGCTGCTGCAGGACTACGACCACGCGGCCGAGATTTACAGCCCCAGGATCGCACGGTCGAAACTGATCGGCCGCGACGGCGACCGGTTCACCGTCTATCTTCGATTCTTCCTCGAGAAGATCATCACCGTCGTGCTCGACACGGAACACGAGGCCCGGTTCTTCCGGCCCTCGACCGAGCGGGGCTACAGTCGAATCGCCAGCACACGTATCGTCGAAGTCAGTGAGCCCGGCACGGCAGAGGAACAGACCAAGCCTGTCGGGCAGGACGGTGGATACCTGTGGCGGATGAACACCTACTGGCGATTTCTGGAACGCGACGGCGGAGTCTACGTTCAGTGCGAATCGATTTCCTTGAGCCGTGGGATTCCGCTCGGTTTCGGATGGCTCGTCGGACCGTTCGTCACCAGCATTCCTCGCGAGTCACTCGCTTTCACGTTGGAGACGACCCGCGAGGCCCTGGCACGACCGACGCGACCGGCGCAGTAAGCGCGACCGGCCGCGCGCAGCATTCTGCTGACAGTTCCTATAGTGCCCGCGGTCTCCCGCCAAACAGCTGGGACGCGAGGACGAGCGCCAGGAACACTACAAAGAGCACCTTCGCGATGCCGGCCGCCGTGCCCGCGATGCCGCCAAAGCCCAGCACCGCTGCGATCAGCGCCACCACGAGAAAGATAAGAGCCCAGCTCAACATCTAAGCAC
>JBFWPD010000374.1:0-4500 GCA_050250175.1 Vicinamibacterales bacterium | reverse complement strand
CCCGCAGATGGTCCCGACACCACCCGCGTAGCGAGACGAGTGATTCGTGGCACGCCGGGGTTCGCTGCACATAGGGCAGGAGAGCGAGGTAGTCGCCAGGCGTCGCGGTGTCGAGAAACTGCTGCAGCACCGACTGGGAGGAGGCGCCCGGTACCGAGAGCCACGGTTGAGAAGGATCGGAGTACAGGGTCATCCATTCGTCGCCGCCGGCGACGCGCACCTCGGAAAAAGACCCGCTCTGCTGCCATTCCGCCAGCAGTTCGCGTGTATTCCGTTTGCTTTCGGCGACGTTTGGCTCGTCGAAGGGATTGACCCTCAGGATCGATCCGGCGGTGGCGGTGGCGATTTCCCATCGCAGAAACTCGGCGCCGATATCCAGTGGATCGCTGAGCGCGATGCGCACGACAGGATGCCCCTCGGCTGCGCGCGCCTCGAGGAACCCGGCCGCCTCGCCATCGTCCTGTTCTGACTCGCGTATGCCTACGAACAGACGGTCGTTGCCATACGCGTCAGAGGGACCGAGCGCCTCGGCGTCAACAGGGATCAGACCGCGGCCCGCTTTGCCCGTGCTCTCCGCCAGCAACTGTTCCGCCCAGGCCCCAAAGGCGGCAAGCGAACGGGACGGGACGAACGTCACCTTGTTCCGGCCCGCGCGCCCTGCGAGCCCGAGCAGCGCGCCGAGATGCAACCCTGGATTGGAACCCGCAGGAATGAAGGAACCACAGCTCCGCTGCATCAGGAGCGCGCGGTTCAACAGCCCCGCGAGATCGAGGCCGAGCAGCGCCATCGGCACGAGTCCGAAGTAGGAGAGCGCCGAATACCGGCCTCCAATGTCCTCGGGGTTTTCGAAACACCGGCGGAATCCGTGCGTCCTGGCTTCTGTCGCGAGCGTCGTGCCGGGATCGGTGATTGCGACGAAGCGGTCGCCTGGCGCCCCGTCGCGCGCCTCATGCGTCTTCTGCCAGAAGTAGCGATAGAAACTCATCGTCTCCGTCGTGGTGCCCGACTTGCTGGCCACGATGAAGAGGGTGTTCCCCGGATCGATCCGGCGCTCGACGTCCCGGACGGCCGCGGGGTCCGTGCTCGAGAGCACCAGCAGGTCCGGCCAGTCGCTCGTGCTTCCGAACATATCGCGACACACTTCGGCCGAGAGGCTGCTGCCCCCCATGCCGAGCAGCACGACGTGTGAGAGACCCTCATCGCGCACCTCATTCGCGAACGCCATGATGTCGCCGACTCGCTGTCGAAACGTCTCGGCGCTATCGAGCCAGCCCAGGCGGCTGTGGATCGACTGGTGCATGGCGGCATCGAGGCTCCAGAGCGACGGGTCCTTCGCAAAGAGACGCCGGCCGACCTGACGCGCGTCGAGGGAGTCGAGCCCCGCCTTGATCACGCCGGCCAGTGAACCGGCCTCGATGGACTGTCGAGGGATCCCTTTCTCGAGAATGTCTCCACGCCGCTCCGCGATGATGGCCATCAGCGCATCGAATGGATCGATGAACTTCTGCACCGCCTCGTTCTCGAGCTGGCTCGTCACACGATCGATGTCGATGCCAAGGGAGGCGAGGTGCTCCATGACCTGCCGCGCCTCGTCCACTCCGCTCGCCACCGTCGCGGCCACCGCTCCATGTTCGGCGAAGGCGCGACTGGTCTCGGCTGGCATCGTGTTCACCGTATGCGGGCCGATCAGCGGTTCGATGTACCGGATGTCCCCGTAGAGCGGGTCCTTGGTGCTCGTGCTGGCCCACAGCAATCGCTGGATCCGGGCGCCTCGTGCTTCGAGCGCTTTCCAGCGGTCGCTCTCCATGATGCGCGTGAGCTTCTGATAGGCAAGCTTCGCGTTCGCAATCGCGGCCCTGCCGAAGAGGTGCTCCGGACGGGGATCGGATCCCATGCTCGCCCCGGGACGAATGCGGTGACCGAGCAGCTGATCGACGAGCACGTCGATGCGGCTGAGGAAGAAGCTCGCCACCGAGGCCACATCGTCGACCGGTCGTCCGGCCGCTGCCCGTCGCTCCAGCGCCGTGAGATACGCCTCCGCGACCGCCTCGTAGCTTGCAATGGAGAACAGCAGCGTGATGTTGATGTGGATGCCTTCGAAGAGCGCCTGCTCGATGGCTGCGACGCAGGCACGGGTGCCTGGTATCTTGATGAATACGTTCGGCCGCGCGACCAGAGAGTTGAGCTTTCGGGCCTCGTTCAAGGATCCCTCGGCGTCATGCGCGAGGTAGGGAGAGACCTCGAGGCTCACATAGCCGTCGAGCCCCGCGGAGGCCTCGAACACCGGCCGGAGCACGTCGCAGGCTTCCTGGACGTCAGAGACGACCAGACGCTCGTAGATCGCTGCGACGGGAAGGCCTTGCCTGACGAGCGTCTCGATCTGCTCGTCATAGCCCTCGCCTTTCGAAATGGCGTTGTGGAAGATGGCGGGATTGGACGTCATGCCGCGCAGTCCATCCGCGGCCACGCGCCGCGCCAGCTCGCCGCTGCGGATCATCCCGCGCGTCAGGTTGTCGAGCCAGTGGCTCTGGCCGTACTGGAGAAGCTGCTGCAAAGGATTCATGACCGATCTCCTGATGAGCGTCGCCCGGCCACTGCGGAGCCGGCGTCTTCTCCCGCGACCAGGCGATGAACGGTCCTGACAATGGCGGCAGCGGAGATGCCTGCGAAGTCACGGAGATCTTCGGCGGTGCCGCTCATGGGCGTCTTGTCCACGGCAAGCATCGTCACAGGCACCGGGCGGTCGGCGAGCGCCTGGAGCACGGCTTCGCCGAGCCCTCCCGCCGGGTAATGGTCCTCGACCGTGACAATGAGCCCGGTCGCGTCGGCAGCGGCGCGCAACCCCGCCACGTCAATCGGCTTGATGCTGTAGGCGTCGACGACGCGCACGGAGATGCCGTCGCGCCGCAACTGTTCGTGGGCGTTCAGCGCCTCGTGCACCGTGGCCCCGGCGCCGATGAGCGTCAGCCTGTCGGAGGTTCCCTGACGCAGTACCTTGCTTCCACCGATGGGAAACGCGTCGTCGCTGGCGTATATGACCGGCGTGCTCTGCCGCATCGTGCGCAGGTACACGATCCCCTTGTGAGCCGCAGCGGCCTCGACGAGTCTCTCGGTTGAGATCGCGTCACACGGATGCAGCACGGTCGATGTGAGGACGGAGCGAAACATCGCGATGTCTTCGAGACCCATCTGCGATGGGCCGTCTTCGCCGATCGATACGCCGGCGTGCGAGCCCACGAACTTGACGTTCGCCTGCGAATACTGGCTCATCCGGATCTGGTCGAAGGCGCGGGTGAAGAAGGCGGCGAATGTCGACACGAAGGGGATTTGTCCACGCAGTGACAGCCCAAGCGCGACCTCGACCATGTTCTGCTCGGCGATGAACATCTCGAGGAAGCGAGCCGGCGCGCTGGCTTTGAACAGGTCGGCCATCGTCGAGTTGCTCACCTCGCCGTCCAGACTCACAACCTGTGGAAGCGCCGCCGCGATTCGTGTCAAGGCGGCGCCGTAGGCCGTGCGTGTCGCCACGGCCTGGCCGATCTCGTAGCGCGGCGCGGCGGCTGGCAGCGGGGCGGCGCGCTCGGGACGCCGGTCATCGGGCGTTGTGATCGTGCCGCGCACGTCGCGGTCGACGTTGGACATCTCGCCCAGCGCCTGCTTCCATCGTTCGCCGTCGAGCGCCTTGCCGTGCCAGCCGTCCGCATCCTCGAGAAAGGAGATGCCCTTCCCTTTGAGCGTCCGCGCGACAATCATCACCGGCCGCGAGCGCTCCGACGCCGCTTCGCGGAACGCGTCGAGGATCTGCGGCATGTCGTGACCGTCGATCGTCAGCGTCTTCCAGCCGAATGACCCTGCGCGCCGGGCATACGCGTCGGCGTCGTGCCCGAGCATCGTTTCACCACGCTGTCCAAGGCGGTTGACGTCGATGACGCCGACGAGATTCGCGACGTGGTAGTACGCGGCCAGCTGAATGGCCTCCCACTGCGAACCTTCGGCCATCTCGCTGTCGCCGAGCAGCACGTACGTGCGGTACGGCAGGCCGTCGAAACGGCTGGCGTTCAGGGCCATGCCGAGCCCGATACCAAGGCCCTGGCCCAACGACCCCGTCGCCGCATCGGCGTAGGGGAAGCGCGGTGTGGGATGTCCTTCCAGCCTGCTGCCGAATTGCCGGTAGGACAGCACCTCGTGCGGGTCGATGCCGCCCGCGGCCGCCCACAGCGCATAAAACAAGGGCGAGGCGTGCCCTTTGGAGAAGATCAGCCGGTCGTTGTTGGGATGATTGGGCTCATCGACCTTGAAACGAAACGTGCCGCCGAACAGCAGCCCGGTCATCAGATCCGCAGCCGACAGGGAGGACGTCAGATGTCCGGAATGCGCCGTGCTCGTCGCATCGAGGCACAGGTGCCGAATGAACAGGGCGAGCGATTCCAGGTGCCGGATCGGTGGTGGCGCGTTCGATGGCATGGCGTCCTTACCTCTTCTCATCGTGCAACCAGTGTG
>JBFWPD010000373.1:0-4531 GCA_050250175.1 Vicinamibacterales bacterium | reverse complement strand
AAGGATCTGCCCCCGGTCGAGTATCTGCTCACCCGGTTTGCCGACAACGTCTACTTTCAGACCGACGCCTGGCTGGTGAGCCGCGAGCTGTGCCACGCGGCCGGGCCCTGGACGGACTTCGATTCACCGGACGACGACGGCGAGTATTTCTGCCGCGTGGTGGCGAAGAGCACCGGCGTGAAGTTCGTGAAGAGCGCGCGGAGCTTCTATCGCGTGGGCAACTACGGCGGCGTCAACAAGAACCGCTCGGCGAGAGCCGTCACGGCCCTGTACCAGTCGAAGGCCAAGTGCATCGGCTATCTGCTCTCGCTCGAAGACAGCCCGAGAACCCGGGCTGCGTGCGTGCAACTGCTGCAGGACTGGCTGCCGGAGTTCTACCCGGAGCGCGAGGACATCGTCGACGCGTCGCGCCGCCTTGCGAGGGAGCTTGGCGGCGAGCTGCGTGACCCGGCCCTGAAGCGGAAGTACCGCCCAATCGCCTGGCTTTGTGGATACCCGGCCGCAGCTCGCGTGAGCCGCACGCTTCCGCGCCTCAGGGCGCAGGCCGCGCAGCGGCTCGACGCAATGCTTCAGCGGATACAGGCAATCACCCGAAGGTCCGATGGGCCCTCGCGCGTCACCGGGTTGTGAGCGCTCGATCGCAATGGACTATCTCCTGATCACGACGGCGCGCAACGAAGAGGGGCGCATCGAGCACACGCTCGCCTCGATGGTTGCGCAAACGCTCCCGCCGCTCCGGTGGGTGATCGTCGACGACGGGTCCACGGATCGGACGGCCGCGATCGTAGAGGAGTATGCGAACAGGGTCTCCTGGATCGAGCTGGTGCGGCGGCCGCAGCGGCGGCACCGCACGTTCGCAGGGAAGGTGCATGCGTTCTACGCGGGTCTCGACAGGCTCGAGCCGATTCGTACCGAGCTGATTGGAAACCTCGATGCCGACATCTCTTTCGCCGCGGATCATTTCGAGTTTCTCGTCGCCCGGATGAAGGAAGACCCGGGACTGGGCGTGGTCGGCACCGCCTACACGCAGGAAGGATGGGACTCGACCCGCGACAGCTTCGAGGGTGAGTCGTCGGTTCACGGCGCCTGTCAGCTGTTCCGATACGAATGCTTCAAGGACATCGGCGGTTACGTCCCGAACGCGGCTGGCGGTATCGACTGGATTGCCGTCACGACGGCGCGGATGAAGGGATGGACGACGCGCAATTGTCCTGAGCGGCGGTTCCACCATCACCGGACCATGGGAACCGCCGAGCGAAGCCCCCTGGGCGCGATGTTCGACTACGGCGCCAAGGACTATTTCCTGGGCGGATCGCCGCTCTGGGAACTGTGCCGCGTCGCCTACCGCATGACCAAGGCGCCACGGATCGCCGGGGGAGCCGCACTGCTCTGCGGGTATGTGTGGGCCGCCGTTCGACGTGTAGAACGTCCCGTCTCGCCCGAGCTGATGCGGTTTCATCGCGGCGAGCAGAGGGCCAAGCTGAAGGCAATCGCCAGCTCGATCGTGCAGCGGCGTCCGATCGACAAGTTCACGCTCCATCCAGTCCGGCGCGGCGATGCGCGCCGAAGCCGGGAAACGGCATGAGCACGGCCACCCGCGATATCGGCGTCGTCCGCTCGTTCTGGAACGATCGCCCCTGCCAGGCCGGGTTGTCGGATGCGGACGATCGGCGCCGGTACTTCGCCGAGATCTCCGAACGTCGTTATGGACGTCGCGAGTGGCACATTCCGCTCATCGCCGCGTTCGAGCGGTTTGCCGGCAAGGATGTCCTCGAGATTGGATGCGGGATCGCGACTGACGGACTCGAGTTCGCCAGGAACGGCGCGCAGTACATCGGCGTCGATCTCACGCCGCACGGCATCGAGCTCGCGCGGGAGCGGTTCGGGCTGTTTGGCGTCGAGGGCCGCTTTGAAGTGGCGAACGCCGAGCATCTGCCGCTCCCCGACCGAAGTGTGGATCACGTGTACAGCTTCGGGGTGATCCATCACGCTCCGGCGCCGGAGAGGATCGTCCGCGAGATGCACCGAGTGCTCAGGCCGGGTGGAACCTTCACGGTGATGCTCTACAACCGGACGTCGATCAACTATCGCGTCGAGATCATGTTCCTGAGGCGCCTCATGAGGTGGGTGCTTCTGCCCCGATTCATGCCACGGCTTCTGTCTGCGGCGACCGGATTCGACCGCTGGAAGCTCGAAGGGCATCGCGACCTCCTGAAGCAGAAGATGACGAAGGAGCAGTGGGTCAGCGTCAACACCGACGGACCAATGTGCCCGCTGGCCCGCGTCTACGACGCGCGCGAGGCCGCCGCGCTGTTTGCCGTGTTCGGCGATGTCCGCCAGGAAATCTGGGAGTTCAACGTGGACCACTGGCCTCTGGCCGGCGCTCTCCTGCCGGACGCAGTCGTCAAGGGCATCGGCCGGCGATGGGGCTGGCACCGGATCATCTTCGGAGAGAAGCGCTGAACGCCCCGCTTCACATCGCGCTGCTCACCGGCGGCAACGACAAGCACTACGCGGTTGCCCTGGCGTCGGCGCTCCGGTCACGCGGCGTGCTGGTGGACTTCATCGGCAGCACCGACCTCGACTGCGAGGAGCTGCACGAGCCCGGCATCAGATTCCTCGACCTTCGCGGCGAGCAGAATGAAGACGCGAGCTGGAGCCGCAAGGTGAGACGGATCCTGGCGTACTACTTCCGGCTCATCGCGTACGCGGCGTCCGCGAAGCCGCAGGTCTTTCACATTCTCTGGAACAACAAGTTCGACCTCTTCGACCGGACACTGCTCATGGCCTACTACCGGCTGCTGGGCAAGCGCGTCGCGTTCACCGCGCACAACGTGAATGCGGCACAGCGCGACTCGCGCGATGGATGGCTGAACCGGCTGTCGCTGCGCATCCAGTACACGCTGTGCGATTGCATCTTCGTGCACACCGCGAGGATGAAGCAGGAGCTGGTCGAGAGCTTCGGAATACAACCCGACGTGGTCGAGGTCATTCCGTACGGGATCAACGTCACCATTCCGACGAGCGGCCTGACGGCGCACGAGGCTCGCGAACAGCTTGGCCTTGCCGACGCCGACCGTGTGCTCCTCTTCTTCGGACAAATCGCGCCTTACAAGGGGTTGGACCTGCTCCTGGATGCGCTCAGGACGCTGGCGCCCGTTGACGGGAGGCTGCGCCTCGTCATCGCGGGGAAGGTCAAGCAGGGGTGGGGTGAGTACTGGCGAGGCATTCAGGCAGCGCTCGACGACCCGCGTATCCGGGATCGTGTGGTTCCGAGGATTCAGTTCATTGCGGACGAAGAGATCGAGCAGTACTTCAAGGCCGCCGACGTGCTCGTCCTGCCGTACACCGACATCTTCCAGAGCGGCGTGCTGTTTCTTGCCTACAGCTTCGGCCTGCCGGTGATCGTGACCGACGTCGGGTCGCTGCGCGAATCGGTCATCGAAGGAAAGACCGGCCTGGTGTGCCCGCCGCGCGATCCCTCCGCACTCGCCCGCACCATCGAGCGCTACTTTGCGACCGACATCTACGGGCGCCTCGACGTCGGGCGTGACGCGATCCGGCAGGCGGCGAGCAGCAGTCACTCGTGGGCCGAAGTGAGCGAGATCACCGAGGGCGCATATGTCAGGATGCTCCCCGCCGGAATCAGAGGAGAAGCGCTTCGTGCGTGAGCTCGTCATCGAGCCCGGCAAGGCCGAGCGTCAGTACTGGCACGACCTCTGGCGGTACCGCGAGCTGTTTCTCTTCCTCGCGTGGCGCGACATCCTCGTCCGCTACAAGCAGACCGTCGTCGGTGTCGCATGGGGTGTCATCAGACCGATCCTCACCATGCTGGTGTTGACGGTGGTCTTTGGGGGCCTTGCCGATCTGCCGTCCGGCGGCGTCCCTTATCCGATTCTCGTGTCCTGCGGGATGCTGCCCTGGCAGTTCTTCGTGGCCGCGTTCTCCGAGAGCGGCAACAGCCTCGTGCAGAACACCGGCATGATCTCGAAGATCTATTTCCCGCGTCTCGTGCTGCCGGCAAGCAGCGTCATCACGAGCGTCGTCGACTTCGCGATTTCGCTCGTGCTGCTGGCGATTCTGATAGTCGCCTACCGCTTCTCGCCGGGGCCCGGGCTGGCGACCCTTCCGCTGTTCGTGCTGCTGGCCTTCGCACTGGCCTTTGGCGCCGGCGTCTGGACGTCGGCCCTGATGGTCCGCTACCGGGACGTGCGCTTCATCGTGCCCTTCGTCGTGCAGTTCGGCCTGTATGTCTCGCCTGTCGGGTTTCGAAGTGACGTGGTGCCGGAGCAGTGGAGGCTCCTCTACTCACTCAATCCGATCGTCGGAGTGATCGACGGATTCCGATGGGCGATTCTCGGAGGCGATCACACCCTCTACTGGCCGGGCCTGACGCTGTCGGTGGTGATGATTGTGCTCATCACCTGGTCCGGCCTCTGGTACTTCCGGCGGACCGAACGCACCTTCGCAGACGTCATCTGAGCGCACAGCCGCGCTTCTGTTTGTCTTTTCAATGAGCGACATGATTATC
>JBFWPD010000372.1:0-4535 GCA_050250175.1 Vicinamibacterales bacterium | reverse complement strand
AGGTGAACCAGCAGCGGCAGGTCGTCGAGGAAGTCTTCGACTTCGGGAGGCCCTACCGGTTCGGCCTCGAGGCCGGGTCCAAACCGGAGTTGCTGGCCGTGGCAGCTATCGCGGACAACGACACGCCGATCATCTGCAACGGGTTCAAGGACGCCGAGTTCATCGAGATGGCGATGCTCGCGCAGAAGATCGGCCGCCGCATCATCCCCGTCGTCGAGAAGTACACCGAGCTCGACCTGATCCTCGAGAAGGCCGAGAAGGCCGGCGTCCGGCCGACGATTGGCATGCGGGTCAAGCTGGCCGCCCGCGGCGGAGGACGCTGGCAGAGCTCGGGCGGGTACCGCTCCAAGTTCGGACTGACGGTCGGCGAGATCCTCCGGGGGCTTGAAGAGCTCAAGAAGCGTGGGATGGAGGACTGCTTCCAGCTGCTCCACTTCCACCTCGGCAGCCAGATCCCGAACATCCGCATCGTGAAAGGCGCGCTGAACGAGGCCTCACGGATCTACGTGGAGCTCGTGCGCGCCGGCGCCGGCCTCAAGTATCTGGATGTCGGCGGCGGACTCGGCGTGGACTACGACGGGTCGCAGACCAACTTCGAGTCGAGCGTGAACTACACGCTCCAGGAGTACGCGAACGACGTCGTCTATCACCTGCAGACGGTGTGCGACGAAGCCGGGGTGACGCATCCGACGATTGTCTCGGAGAGCGGACGCGCAATCGTCGCGCATCACAGCGTGCTCGTGTTCAACGTCCTCGGCGTCTCGGGCTTCGGCGACGAGATGACTCCGGAGAATCCGCCGCCGCCGGATACCGAACAGCCGCTGATCGATCTCATCGAAACGCACGACGGCCTCACGACCAGGAACGCGCTCGAGAGCTACCACGACGCGCAGCAGGCGCTCGACATGGCGATCAACCTGTTCACGAC
Organism: Vicinamibacterales bacterium; assembly: GCA_050250175.1. Taxonomy (GTDB): domain Bacteria; phylum Acidobacteriota; class Vicinamibacteria; order Vicinamibacterales; family CAVVIG01; genus JBFWPD01. Next base: position 3,607 of record JBFWPD010000372.1, on the reverse strand, counting down.
GGGCTATCTGTCCCTCGAACAGCGATCGCAGGCCGAGAACCTCTATTGGGCGATCTGCCTCAGGCTCCAGCGTCTGGTGAAGACGATGGAAGAGGTGCCGGAGGAATTGCAGAACCTGGACGAATCGCTGTCGGACACCTACTTCTGCAATTTCTCGCTGTTCCAGTCGGTGCCGGACAGCTGGGCGATCAAGCAGCTCTTCCCGATCATGCCTATCCATCGCCTGGACGAGCGGCCATCGAGGCATGCCGTGCTCGGCGACATCACCTGCGACTCGGACGGCAAGATCGACCAGTTCATCGACCGCCGCGATGTGAAGCGGACACTGCCGCTCCACACGCTGAACGGCCATCCGTACTACGTCGGTGTCTTCCTCGTCGGCGCGTACCAGGAGATCCTCGGCGACCTCCACAACCTTTTCGGGGACACGCACGCCGTTCATGTCAGCCTCGACGAGAACAACGCCGTCGTGATCGACACGGTCGTCAAGGGCGACACGGTGCGCGAAGTGCTGAACTACGTGCAGTTCGATTCGGAAGCGCTGATCTCCAAGTTCCGGTCGGCCGTCGAGCTGGCGGTCCGCAACGGAAAGCTGAACTACGAAGAGTCGGGCCGCGTGCTGCGCTTCTACGAAGAAGGCCTCGGCGGCTATACGTACCTCGAAGGCCCCTGACGCCGCCTCGCCGCCAGTCTGAAGAGTCTGGAGTTGCCTCTTCTCTTCTCGTACGGAACGCTGCAGCAGGAGAATGTCCAGCTCGCGACATTCGGGCGCCGGCTCGAGGGCGCCGCGGACTCACTCGTCGGATATGAACAGACGCTCGTGGCCATCGACGATCCGGACGTCGTACGCACCAGCGGCAAGTCTCATCATCCAATCGTGAAGTTCACCGGGACCGAGAACGCGCTGGTTCCCGGCACCGTCTTCGAGATCTCTCAGAGCGAGCTGGAACAGGCGGACCGCTACGAGGTCTCCGCGTACACGCGCGTCCTGGCGCGGCTGATCTCCGGCAGGAGCGCCTGGGTCTACGTGGACGCCAGGTTCGCACCACCTGCGTGACGTGACTCATCTCGCCCAGGTCGCCCTGCTCGTGCGCGACTACGACCCCGCCATCGATTTCTTCGTCAACGTCCTGAGGTTCGAGCTCGTCGAGGACGCACCGTCGATGACCAACGACGGTCGGCCGAAACGGTGGGTGGTCGTCAGGCCACCTGGCGGCGAGACCACGATCCTTCTGGCGCGCGCCGACGGAGATCAGCAGAGTGCGCTCGTCGGGAGGCAGTTCGCCGGCCGTGTCGGCTTCTTCCTCAGGGTCGACGACTTCGACCACACGTACGACCGCATGGTTGCGGCCGGCGTCGTGTTCGTTTCCGCGCCGCGCGTCGAGCCGTACGGCACGGTCGCTGTCTTCCTCGACATCGAAGGCAACCGCTGGGATCTCCTCGGTCCATCAGGCGAGCGCCTGCCGTCCGGTGCATCCCACGCACAGCGCTCGCCGAGCCAGCGCGATTTCCCTGACTGTCCTCTCTGCCAGCCTCGCGACGTCGTAACGGCGCTCGAGACATCGCTGGTAACCGCAGGCGCGGACAGCCCGATGGTGGGATATGTACGTCTCGTATTCCGCAGACATGCCGTAGAGTTTCACGACCTGACGCCCGAGGAAGGCGCGGGGTTCATGCGCGACATCCGGCACGTGTCAGCGGCGGTGATGAAGGTGACGGGGGCGGTGAAGTTGAACTACGAGGTGCTCGGCAAACAAGGTCCCGCATCTGCATATGCACTTCTTCCCGCGCCATCCAGGGGACTCATTCGATGGTCGGCTGCTCGACGCGAGTCCGGTTGACGAGTCCCTCTACGCTCCGCGAGACCTGGTAGCCTTTCAGAAGCGACTCGCGGCGGCGCTGGCCCTGCACACGACTGAGACGGCATGATTCTGGTTCTCGCCGCAGGAATGAGTCGCGTAGCCTCGCACACTCCGGACGACAGCCCTGCCACCAAGCGGAAGGAGGAACAATGCGTTGGTACGTCTACATCGCGTATTTCTTTGCCGGCGCCTTTCTGGCAAACGCCGTTCCGCACTTCACGAACGGCGTCTCGGGTCGCCCGTTTCCCAGTCCGTTCTCGAGTCCGCCGGGACAAGGGGAATCTGGCGCGGTCGTGAACGTGCTGTGGGGCACGTTCAACCTTGCCGTCGGTTACCTGCTCCTTGCGCGAGTGGGACGTTTTGACGTGCGGCGGCCGCTCCACGTCCTGCTGTTTGCAGCGGGCTGGCTCCTGATGTCAATCATGCTGGCGAACGCCTTCGGCGCCCTCTACGGCGGCGCGTGAAGGTTTTTCAGATAGGGATTGAGTGAGGGCCGCCGACTGGCGGCCCTCGCCGGATCGCAGCGGGATTCGCTCATCGCCAGGGAACGATCATCCGCACCACGCTGTCCGCCTTGTTCAGCACGAAGATGCGGCCATCGTTCGCAGGACCAAAGCGGAGATCCGCACGCAGGACCGGCTCGCGCCCCTGCGCCGTCGCTTTCTCCTGAATGAGCTGCAGGAGCGTCTTCGTCTGTCCGTTCTGCCTGAAGAGCACCCGGTGGATGGCATCCTGGCCGCCCTGCGGCAGGCTGTCAGCACTGACGTGGAAGATCTCCCCGCTCGGGCCGTCGCCGAACAGGATCCGGCCGCGAAGCGCGGGGATCGCCTCATGCCGGTAGACGACGCCAATCGTCGCCATCGAGCTGTTGTTCTGGAGCAGGATGGGATCGAGCTGGTCCCACTCGGCAATCGGATAGGTCACGTTCGGGTCGGACCGTGGATTGCTCATGTCCACGCCTTCGCGGCTGACGAACTTGTAGCTCGCCTCCCACGTGTTCCAGCCAAGGTCAGCGCCGGCAGTCACTTCGCTGATCTCTTCGACCGTGTTCTGTCCGATGTCCGACATGAACAGCCGGCCGTTCGACGGGTCCCAGGCAAAGCGCTGCGGATTGCGCACGCCGATGGCGTAGATCTCACCGAGCGTCCCCTGCTCCTTCACGAACGGATTGTTCGCCGGGATGCCGTACTTGCCGTTGGCGCTCGACTTTCCGAGCGGATCGATGCGGAGGATCTTCCCGAATCCCGACGCCTTGCTCTGGGCGAGATCGAGCGGATCTCCGCCGCTGCCGCCGTCGGCGACGCCCATGTAGAGCAGGCCGTAGTCAGCCGCGCCAGGAGCTGCGGTCGTGTTGAACGTGATGTGTCCCGCGTTGTGGTTGGCGAACGGCTGCTCGAAGCGCATCAGCTCGCGCGGCGCGCCGCCATCGTAGGTCGCACCCGCCGGCGTCTTCGCCGTCCACTCGAGGAGGACCGTGTCATGCGTGTTCCCCTCGGCGCCCGCGGGCCTGAAATCGGGATTGGGTTCCATGTTCGCCGTGTCGGTGAACGTGTAGAACTTGCCGAACCCGAGCGTGCCCGGCTGACTGAACTGCGGATGGAACGCGAAGCTCTGGAAGCCGCGTTCCCTTCCCTGCGACTGCACGTTGACACCCCACGCCGGCGCATTGACATCCACGTAGGTCTGGACCGACTTGCCGTCGTAGCTCACCGAGTAGAGCGGCCCTCGCATGTCGTTGACGAACA
>JBFWPD010000371.1:0-4536 GCA_050250175.1 Vicinamibacterales bacterium | reverse complement strand
CGGCCAGCAATTCGCCGTCATGATTGCGTTGAATCGCCGTCGTGCGCAGCGGTGCCACGCTGCAGATGTCAGAACTGCTCGCAGGCTCGGCGAAGAGGGTGATGCGGTGCTCCATAGGACGCCCTCGTCGTGTCGCGATCACCGGAGGCAGCTGGCGCGTCAGCTGCGGGCCTCCGAACTCGATTCTCAGACTGGCCGCCCGCAATCGCCGTGCCTCGGCGTCAGCCCGCGGCAACCTAGGATAGCGAGCCAGCGTATGCTGCCGATGGGAAAGAGTTCGCACTCAGTTGGAAATCTCCGCATGAGGCGGCACCTGCCGGGATGAGACGCGCGTCTGGGGATGTTCGTCGGATGACGGCATCGAGAGCCCCTTGCCCATGGGGAGCCCGTGGACCTCGGTCGTCACGAGCCCGCCGTCGAGATCAAGGGGGCAACACTCACCGCGCTGCATGCTGCGCGGATTCTTCGGCGCGTTCCTGCGCGGTGTGCTCGAGGAGCGCGTCGAGCGATCAGGCGCCGCTGAGCGTACGAGGTGTGCGCGCCCGCTTGGAGAGCGGCAACCCGCCTGACGAGGCTTCCGATCCGTTCGTGAACAAGCGTCCGGGAATTCACTAATGGACGAGGCTCCGATCAAGCTCTTCCTGGCGGGCGATGTGATGACGGGCCGAGGCGTTGACCAGATCCTTGCCCGCCCGTCGGCGCCTGAGCTTCACGAGCCGTACGTCACTGACGCGCGAGAGTACGTGCGACTGGCCGAGCAGATGTCAGGGCCGGTGCCCCGGCGTGTGGCTCCGGACTACATCTGGGGAGACGCGCTTGCCGAGTGGGAGCGCATGGCTCCGGCTGCACGTGTTGTGAATCTGGAAACGAGCATCACCCGCAGCGACGATTACGAGCGGAAGGGCATCAACTACCGGATGCACCCGGACAACATCGGGTGTCTGCGCGCTGCCCGCCCCGACGTCTGCATTCTCGCCAACAACCACGTGCTCGATTACGGGCCCAACGGACTCGTCGAGACGCTCGAGACGCTGGGGCGAGCGGACATCGCCGCTGTCGGCGCCGGACGCAACAATGAGGAGGCGACGCGCCCGGTCGTGCACGCGCTCCCGGGCGGACAGCACCTGATCATCGGCGCGTGTGCCCACGAGAGCAGCGGCGTTCCGGACCGTTGGGCGGCGCTGACCGAGGACCCGGGTGTGAACTTGTTGCCGGACCTATCCGACGAGACCGCCACAGCGGTGGCCGCGCACGTGATGCGTCACAAGTGGCCGGGCGACGTCGCCGTCCTCTCGATCCACTGGGGAAGCAATTGGGGATACGACGTGCCACGGTCCTATATCAACTTCGCGCACCGGCTCGTGGAGTGCGGCATCGACATCGTCTACGGCCATTCCTCGCATCATGTGCGACCGATCGAGGTTTACCGCGACCGGCTCATTCTCTACGGATGCGGGGACTTCATCGACGACTATGAAGGCATCTCTGGCCATGAGAAGTACCGGGACGACCTGGCAGTGATGTTCTTCCCGTCGTTGAGCCCTCGAACCGGGCGACTCCAGGCCCTGGACATGACGCCCCTGCAGATCAGGCACATGCGTCTCAATCGTGCGCCGGCAGCCGATGTGCGTTGGCTCGGCGACAAGATGAACGAGATCGGCCGCGCCTTTGGTACCCACGTGACCCTGACCGAACACGGTGCGTTGCGCTGGAGACACAACGATCACGCGTGACGTCATGCGCGGAAGCCTTCCCAGGCCTCGGTGAGCATTCGTACTGCGTGGCAATCGATCCGTATCTGTGACCGCAAGTCGCGCGGCGCGACATTTGCCGGTTGAGTGGAGGTGGTCCCCCGAATCTCGCGGCAGGATACGAGGCATGAGCAGAACGACAGTCGCACTCGTTGATGCCGGCTTGGGCGCCGGGGCGGTTGCGGGAGTCACCACCGTCGAGAAGAGTCTCGAGCCTCACCGCGATGCTACTCATGCGTATCCGTTGCAGGGACGAGGACCGAGGACGGTTCGGTCTCCCCCTGCAGCGTGGTCATTGCGACCAGCTGTGCAACATCCGAAAGTAGCCGAGTCGTTCGAAATGCGTCGGGTCACCGTAGCGACTCAAGTTGAGGCTCCCGCGACATGCATCAATCGAGTCGTACTTGTGGCGCGTCATCCACGCGCTGAGGCCCTGCTCCATTTCTCGAAAGAGCTGCGGTCCCTGCTGGAGCACCGACGAGACCATCTGCACTACATGTGCCCCGCTCAACACCGCCTTGACGCCGTCTCTCACACTGTGCACACCACCGGTCACCGCGAGCGACATCTTGACGTGCTCCGAGAGAATCCCGAGCCAGCGGAGTCGCAGCAGGAGCTCAGCGCTCGTCGATAGATGAAGATTCGGAAGTGTCTCGAGTGTGTCGATGTCGACGTCAGGCTGGTAGTAGCGATTGAAGAAGACCAGGCCATCCGCACCCGCGGCCTCGAGGCGCACGGCCAGGGCTCCAAAGGCCGTGAAGAACGGCGACAGCTTCACCGCGATCGGAATTCGAACCAACGCTTTCAGTTTCCGCACCAGAGACTCGATCCGCGCTTCGATATCTGTCGACGAATCATGAACGCTGGTAGACAGGTTGTACACGTTCAGTTCCAAGGCGTCTGCACCTGCCTCCTCGATCAATCGTGCGTACGTGAGCCAGCCGTCGCTGCGGAAGCCATTCAGGGAACCCACAACCGGTACGGAGACGGCCGTCTTGATCCTGCGCAGCTGCTCGAGGTACTCCTCGGAACCGAGAGGAAACCGATCCGGTCGGGAGAAGTGCGACAGCGGGGACAGGAGTTCCCGTGCGGCTTGCTCGAAGCCGGGCGGCATGCCAGCCGCGGTCTCGGCGATCTGCTCCTCGAACAGCGAGTGCATGACGATCGCCGCGCAACCGCCGTCTTCGGCCCGTCGGACACTGTCAAGGTGCCCGGTTACGGGGGATGCACCGAGGATGAAGGGGTGCGCCAGCTTCAGTCCCAAGTACGATGTGGTCAGAATCATGGCTTCATCTTCCTAGCGGCGCTCTGTGCCGAGGGCCCTTTCCAGCGTCACTTCCTCATCGGCCACGCTGGGAGGCGCAGTCCTTTCGCGTTCGCGCCTCAGCATATCTCATCTGGAGGATCGAGCTCGTGTGGTCCTTGCGGCACAACACGAGTCTGATTGGCTACAAGCCGAATCCCCGGCGCGCTGCCGGCACCCCTTCGCAATGAGGCGGCCATCCTGTACACGTTGACCCCTCGGCCCGATCGTCACGGTTGCGGTGAAGTCGTTGCGATGCGACCCTCTTCATGTGCGGTGCCGCGCCCAGTGCGATGGCGTATGCGTTCGCCAAGGCACACGGGTCGCCAGTCACCGTGGCGGACTTCGTCGTCCAGGCGTTCATCGCATCTCGGCAGTTCCCCGAAGATCCGGTCGTGGCAGAGGAAGACGCGAGCGCGCTGCGAGCAGCCGCGCCGAGCGAGGTCGGCGACCAAGTGCTGCGCCTGGTTCGCCAGATGCTGCCCGGCACCGGCGTAATAGAGGAGCAGCTATTCGCATGGATCGATCGTGGGCGGGGTGTGTGTGGCCACCGCTTCTGGGCGCTCGATCCGATCGATGGCACCAGAGGACTCCTGCGCGGCGGCCAAGACGTCATCGCGTTGGCACTTGTCGTTGACGGACAGTCGAGATCGGCATGGTTGGATGTCCGCGTCTGTCAACTCGCACGAATCGCGTCACAGCGACCTCGCCATACTGCATCGTGCTCTTCGAGCGCACCGCAGTCCCGCGCCACCTGTGCTCATGGACGGACACACGAAGCAGGTGCTGCTCGCCGCTGGCGCTGCCGAACTGTTGATGCGAATCCCAATCGAACCGGAGTATCGCGAAGCGATCTGGGATCAGGCCGCCGGCGCCCTGCTCGTCGGGGAAGCCGGCGGGCGCGTCACCGACCTTGACAGTCTACCGCTCGCTCACGAGTTGCCGCCATCTCCTGCGACACACCGGATTCGTCGCATCCAACACAAGGCGAGAGCTGATGCCATAGACGGTTGAGTTGGACATATTTCCCCACGTCCGCTGAGAATTGCGCACGAGCTGGCATCCGGCGAATCGACCTGTTCGCAGTACTTGCTACGGAAGTCCTTCGACGAAACCGCGATCTCGAAGGAATGCCGGTTGCTCATGCGGCTTGTTGCAAGCGAGGACAATCATGAAGAAGACCGCCGCAATCGAGGCCGTTGAGATTCCCGCCGGGGCCGCCACGTTGAACGCCGATCTGCGCGTGCCGGCCGCCGCGAAGGGACTCGTCGTCTTCGCTCACGGCAGCGGCAGCAGCCGGTTCAGCCGCAGGAACCGTCAGGTGGCGGAATTTCTCGGGGAGCGCGGCTTCGCCACGCTGCTGCTCGACCTGCTCACGGCGCTGGAAGAGGCCATCGACGAGCGAACGATGGAATATCGGTTCGACATCCCGCGCCTCGGGCCGCGTGTGAGCGCCGCGGCCGACTGGGCGGCGGCCAGAAC
>JBFWPD010000370.1:0-4548 GCA_050250175.1 Vicinamibacterales bacterium | reverse complement strand
GACCGGCATCCGCATCCCGCAGCACACGCGTCCGCAGGTCCATCGAATAGGCCGCGGCCATCCACACCTCCTGGGCCAGAGGAGTACCATGGCCGCGTACTGAGTACAAGTGAAAAACGCTCTAGCCGCCACGGAGTTCGCAGATCGCATCATCTGTCGCCCGAGATACCGGCTCGCCTCATCTCGTGGCAGCAGGTTGAACAATCGCAGAACCTCCAGCGCAAACCTTCGCGTCCGGACCTTGAGTTCCTCGGATTCGGCGCTCACGCAACGAGCGGGTGCAGGGCCTGGGCCAACAGACAGGCTGCCAGAACCCAGTCATGTCGGCTGATTCGCGCGCATGGATTTCAAGAATTGAGCTCTTGAGCTCCGGCGAGGGCGGCGGTTTCTTCCAAAAGCGCAGGCCCTGCCGACGCCCCTCCGCGCATCCCTTTTCCAGATTTGCAGATTCCCAGATTTCCAGATTTCCAGATTTCCTCGCCTCACCGTTAGAATTCTCCCCAGGAGTCAAGAGCCATGGGATTCGCCGGGACGGGCACGATCTGGATGAACGGGAAGCTGGTCGAGTGGAAGGACGCGACGATTCACATCGCGTCGCACGTCATCCACTACGGCAGCGGCGTCTTCGAGGGCGCGCGGTGCTACGCCACGCCGAAGGGCTCGGCGTGTTTCCGCCTCGACGAGCACATGCTCCGCCTGATGCGCTCGGCCAAGATCTACCGGATGGCGTATTCGCTCGATCTCGCCGGCTGGCGCGAGGCGGTGCTCAGCACGATTCGCGCGAACCAGATGAAGGCGTGCTACATCCGCCCGCTGATCTACCGCGGCTACGAGACGCTGGGCGTCAATCCGCTCGGCAATCCCGTCGACGCCGCCATCCTGCTCTGGGAGTGGGGCGCGTACCTGGGACAGGAGGCCCTGGAGAACGGCGCAGACGTGAAGATCGCCACGTGGGCGCGCATGGCCCCGAATACCCTGCCCGCAATGGCGAAGGCCACTGCGAACTACGCGAACTCCCAGCTGATCAAGATGGAAGCGATCACCGACGGCTACTCGGAGGGCATCGCGCTCGACGTCTACGGCAATATCAGCGAGGGCAGCGGGCAGAACCTGTTCATCGTGCGCGACGGGATCATCTATACGCCGCCGATTGCGACGTCGATCCTCGGCGGCATCACACGCGACTCGATCATCACCCTGGCGCGCGACAACGGCTACACGGTGGTCGAAACGGATCTGCCGCGCGAGTCGCTGTACATCGCCGACGAAGTGTTCTTCGTCGGCACAGCTGCCGAAGTGACGCCGATCCGCTCGGTCGACCGCATCCAGGTTGGTGCCGGCAAGCGCGGGTCGGTGACGGCCGTCCTGCAGAAGGCGTTCTTCGAGGTGATCAACGGCGACGTGCCCGATACGCGTGGCTGGTTGACCTACGTCTATCCCGAGGAAGCGAACCTCCGGGAACCGCTTAAGGCTGCCGCCGCGAAGAGCCGATAGGACAGGCGGACGCCCGGGCCTGTCGGCGCCCTCCCCGGGCACGCGCCCCTATCGGCTATGCACGTCAACGATCTGCTCAGGATTGCCGTCGATCACAACGCCTCCGACCTTCACCTGAAGGTCGGCAGCTACCCCATGATGCGTGTCGGCGGCGCCCTCATGACGGCGTCGCACGAGAAGCGCCTCGACCACGAGGATCTCATCGCCATGAGCGGGAGCGTCATGTCGACCTCCCAGCGGCAGAAGTTCAAGGACGCGCAGGAAGTGGACCTGGCGTACAGCGTCCCCGGGCTGGGCCGGTTCCGCTGCAACGTCTTTCAGCAGCGGGGAACGGTCGGGATCGTCCTGCGGGTCATCCCGATGCAGATCCTCACGACCGACGAGCTCCACCTGCCCGCGGTGCTGAAGGACATCGCCAGCGAGGAGCGCGGTCTCGTCCTCGTCACCGGCACTACCGGCAGCGGCAAGAGCACGACCCTTGCGGCCCTGATCGATCACATCAACCGCAACCGCTGCGCACACGTGATGACGGTGGAGGACCCCATCGAGTTCCTGCACCGCGACAACGAGTCGATCATCAACCAGCGTGAAGTATCGGTGGATACCCGCTCGTTCGCGCAGGCTCTCCGGAGCGCGCTCCGCCAGGATCCGGACGTCATCCTCGTCGGCGAGATGCGCGACTTCGAGACCATCGAGACGGGCCTGCTCGCCGCGGAAACCGGGCATCTCGTCCTGTCCACGCTTCATACGCTCGACGCGACCGAGACCATCAACCGGATCATCGCGGTCTTCCCGCCCCATCAGCAGAAGCAGGTCCGTCTTCAGCTGGCCGCGGTCCTGAAGGCGGTCATCTCGCAGCGCCTGATCCCGCGCGCGGACGGCGAAGGGCGCGCGCCGGCCGTCGAAGTCATGGTCGTCACTCCCTTCATCCGCGACTGCATCGTCGACAAGGAGAAGACGCACCTGATCCCCGGGGCGATCGCCGCCGGCACGTCGCAGTACGGCATGCAGACGTTCGACCAGTCGATCTTCAGCCTGTTCGAACGGGGCCTGATCTCGTACGATGAAGCGCTGCGTTGGGCGAGCAACAAGGACGAGTTCAAACTGCGGGTGCAGGGCATCTCGACGACGGCCGATCTGAGCCGGGAGGAGATGGCCCGGACGGCGGTCAGCCGCGGCGCGCCGGAGATCACCCGCTTCAGCCGGTAGGCGCCGCCCGCCGGCTCTCTGCCGGCCGGACGCGCCTCATGACGACTCTGAAGAACACCGCGTACCTCGACGGCCTGCGCATGCTGGCCCGGCGTGAGCTGTCCGAGGCGCAGATGCGGCAGCGGCTCGCGAGGCGCGGGCACGACGACGAGGCGATTGACGGCGCCGTGGCGCGCCTGATCGAGGAACGGGCGCTCGACGATCGGCGCGTCGCCGAAGCGATCGCGCGTCTCGAGACCGGCATCAAGGGTCGCGGCCGGCATCGAGTGCGGCGGCGGATCGAGGAAGCGGGCATCCCGCCTGCGATCGCCCGGCAGGCGATCGACTCTGTCTTCGAGCATCTGGACGACGACGCGATGCTGGCCGAGGCGCTCGAGAAGCGCCTGAGCGGACGGGCCGGCATCGAAGACGACCGCGAGGCACAGCGGCTGTATCGCGCCTTGCTCGCGCAGGGCTTCGATTCCGACCGCATCCTTCGCGCGATCTCGTCGAGACGACGACGATGAGCGACGAGTTCTACGTCAGCTGTCCCTACTGCGGCGAAGAGGCCACGATCGTGCTCGAGCCAGGCGACCGCGGCTCGTTCGTGCAGGACTGCGAGGTCTGCTGCAACCCCTGGATGGTCCGGATTGTCGGGCGCGGCGCAGACAGGACGCTGGAGGTCTCGAGAGCGGATGGAACGGACTAGAACGCTGAGTACAATTGACCGGATGACCGCCAACGAAATTCGCAGCTCGTTCCTGGACTTCTTCGCCCGCCACGGCCACCGCGTCGTCGCGAGCTCGTCAGTGGTGCCGGCAGACGATCCCACCCTGCTCTTCACGAACGCCGGCATGAACCAGTTCAAGGATCTGTTTCTCGGACGCGAGACCCGGGACTACAAGCGGGCGGCGACGTCGCAGAAGTGCATGCGCGTCAGCGGAAAGCACAACGACCTCGACACCGTCGGACCGTCGTACACGCACCATACGTTCTTCGAGATGCTCGGGAACTTCTCCTTCGGGGACTACTTCAAGTCGGACGCGATCCCGATGGCCTGGACGCTGCTGACCGATGTCTGGAAGCTGCCCCAGGATCGCTTGTTCCCCACCGTGTTCCGTGGCGAAGGCGGTATCCCGCGAGACGACGAGGCATTCGAGATCTGGACGAAGCTGATTCCCACCGAGCGCATTGGCGAGCTGGGCGCCGGCGACAACTTCTGGCAGATGGGCGACACCGGACCCTGCGGACGCTGCTCCGAGATCTACTACTTCCGCGGCGCATCGATCGCGTGCGCGGAAGAAGCGGCGGGACGCACGTGCCGCGGCGTCGAGTGCAGCTGCAACCGGTACGTCGAGATCTGGAACAACGTGTTCATGGAGTTCAACCGGCAGGCCGACGGCACGCTCCAGCCTCTGCCGGCGCGGTCGATCGACACCGGGATGGGCCTCGAGCGGATCACGTCGGTCGTACAAGGCAAGCTCTCGACCTACGACACCGACCTGTTCCAGCCGATCGTCGCGGCGATCTCGGAGAAGACCGGCCACCGGTATCGAGGCACCATGGAGCCCGCTGACGTTTCCACGCGCATCGTCGCCGATCACATTCGCTCGATGACATTCCTCATCGGCGACGGTGTGATTCCGTCGAACGAGTGGCGCGGCTACGTCCTGCGGAAGATCATGCGGCGCGCGATGCGGCACGGGAAGCGGCTCGGGATCGGGAAGCCATTTCTGCACACGCTGGTCGAAGTCCTGGATCGGGAAATGGGCGCCGCATACCCGGAAGTTCGCAGGAACCGGTCGATGATCGAGAAGACCATCCTCGCGGAAGAGCACCGGTTCGACGCCGTCCTCACGGAAGGCC
>JBFWPD010000369.1:0-4566 GCA_050250175.1 Vicinamibacterales bacterium | reverse complement strand
CGTGCAGGCTGTTACGCCTGCCACGTCACGCGCGGCTTCGAGAATCTGAGGAAGCCTGGGCCAACCCTCACGAAGATCACTGCGAAGCTGACACCGGACTGGGTCGAGACCTGGCTGCGCAATCCGCGCGCGGTCAAGCCGGCGACCTGGATGCCGCGCGTCTGGTACAACTCGAACTCCAACACACCGGAAGACGCGGTGAGGAACGAGGTCGAGATCAAGGCCGTCGCGACCTATCTCTTCGCGAATACCGACGCCTACCAGCTGCCGGTGACGTCGCCGCCGCCCGGCAACGCCCAGCGAGGCGAGGAGATCGTCCGGTCGGTCGGCTGCATGGGCTGCCACGTGCTCGACGAGACCGATCGTACCGAAGCGGGTCCGCGCCGGACATTCGGCCAACCGCTTCAGAACATCGGCAACAAGACCAGCTACGCCTGGATCTACAACTGGGTGCGCGATCCGAGTCACTACAGCCCCGGCAGCTACATGCCGGATCTGCGGCTGACCGACGCGCAGGTGGCCGACGTCGCGACGTTCCTCTCCGGCCTTCGTCAGACGGGTGGGGACCAGGCGCAGGCGACACCGGATCAGGCGGCGGTCGATGCGGTGCTGCTCGACTACCTGCGATCGGTGATGCCGACCGCGCAGGCGCAGGCGGAAGTCGCGCGCCTCAGTCCGGAGGAGAAGCAACTCGAGGTCGGACGGCGGGCCATCAGCCGGTATGGCTGTTTCAGCTGTCACGACATCAAGGGCTTCGAGGATACACAGCCCATCGGCACCGACCTGTCGGAAGCCGGCAGCAAGCTGGTGTCGCGCCTCGACTTCGCCTTCGTCGACGTGCCGCACACGAAGCTCGATTGGTACGAGACGAAGCTGCACGATCCGCGGATCTTCGACCAGGGCCGCGTGCTGACGCCGCTCGAGAAGCTGCGGATGCCGAACTTCGAGTTCTCGGATGAGGAGGTACATCGGCTCCTCACCGCGATCATGAGCTTCCAGCGCGAGATTCAGCCGCCGCAAGCCAAGCCGGTCCAGTCCGCCCGGCGCGACTTCCTCGTGCAGGGCCGCGCGGCAGTGCAGCGGCGCAACTGCGTCGGCTGCCACATCATCGAAGGCGCGGGCGGCGACTACACTCAGCTGGTTGCGGATCCGTCACTCGGCCCGCCGCTCCTGACGCCCGAAGGCGCACGCGTCCAGCACGACTGGCTCTACGCCTTCCTCCGCGAACCGATCACCATTCGGCCCTGGCTGAGCGTTCGGATGCCGAGTTTCAATCTGAACGACGCGGGATGGAACCAGGTGATTCAGTACTTCGGCGCGGTCTCCGACGAGCTTCGTCCGTTCCAGACGCACCAGGTCGTCAACACCAGTGCGCCGCAGGGCAGCGGGCGTGAGCTCTTCGAATTACTGCGCTGTCAGCAGTGCCACGTGCTCGGGACGATTCCGGCCGATCAGGAAACCTCGAACCTGGCGCCCGATCTCCGGATGGCCTTCGAGCGCCTGCAGCCGGACTGGATTGCCGACTGGATGCGCGACCCGGCGGCCATCGTGCCCGGAACGCGCATGCCGGCGTTCTGGCCGGATCATCCGAAGTCGTACTACCCGCAACTCGGTGGGGATGCAGAAGCGCAGATCGTCGCGATTCGGGACTACTTGCTCACGCTGCGAGGCGGACCAAGTCCGGCTCCGGCGGGCAGCCGGGCCGCGAACTGACGCAGACAGGCGGGAAGGGGGACGGGCTGGAAGGACAGGACGGAGGGCAGGAAAGGCACCCTGTCCCGCCCATCATCCCGCCCCTCCCGGCCGTCCTGCCCCTCCTGCCTCGCTATAATCCACCAAATGCTCCGGCCCTACCGCGGGCGGATGCCGCGCATCCACCCGACTGCCTTCATCGACGAGAGCGCGCAGGTCATCGGCGACGTGGAGGTCGGCGAGGACAGCAGCGTCTGGATGGCGACCGTCGTCCGGGGCGATGTCCATCGCATCCGGATCGGCAAGCGCAGCAACGTGCAGGACGGGACCATCGTGCATGTCATGCGTGATACGCACTCCACGACCGTCGGCGACGAGGTGACGATCGGCCACGCAGCCGTCATCCACGGCTGCACGATCGAGGATCGGTGCCTCATCGGCATGGGCGCGATTCTGCTGAACGCCTCACACGTCGGACGCGGTTCGATCATCGCGGCCGGAAGTCTTCTCGTTGAAGGAACGGTCGTTCCGCCCGGGTCCCTCGTCATGGGGAGCCCTGCGAAGGTCAGGCGGACAGTGACGGAGGCCGAGATGTCCATGATTCTCGACCTCGCGGACCGGTACGTCGGCTATCGGCTCGACTACATGGACGTGCCGTCCGTCCGCTGATGTCCACCAAGCCGCCTGGCGGCACGCGCGACTTTCTTCCCGAGGAAATCCGGAGACGCGAGCACGTCATCGACGTGATCCGGACGGTGTACGAGCGTCACGCCTTCGAGCCGCTCGAAACGCCGTCTTTCGAGAACATCGAAACGCTGCTCGGGAAGTACGGAGAAGAAGGCAACAAGCTGATTTTCAAGATCCTGCGCCGCGGCGAGCACGAGGCCAGCGGCGAGGCCGATCTTGCGCTCCGCTACGACCTCACGGTGCCGCTCGCCCGCGTCGTCGCACAGTATCAGCATGCGCTTCCGAAGTACTTCCGGCGCTATCAGATTCAGCCTGTCTGGCGCGCGGATCGTCCGGCGCGCGGGAGATTCCGCGAGTTCTACCAGTGCGACATCGACGCGATCGGGTCGACGTCCCCCGTCGTCGAGGCGGAATTGCTGGCGGCCGTCAGTGAGGTGATGGCGACGCTGGGATTCAGCGACTTCTCGATTCGGCTCAATCACCGGCGGTTGCTGGTCTCGCTGCTGCGATCGGCCGGCGTGCCCGACGGCCTGCACGAGACGGCCCTCGTGGCGATCGACAAACTGGACAAGATTGGGCGGGACGGCGTGAGCGCGGAGCTGACAGGCAGGGGAGTCAGTCAGGAGGCGGCCGCTCAGTGCGCCATGCTGTTCGAGGCGAAGAGCGACCTCGCCGGGCTGCGAGCGCGAGTGAATGCGAGCCAGGACTCTGAGGGAATCGAGGCGCTCGCCAACATCGAGACGATCATGGGCCTCGCGTCGGCCGCAGGGGTCCGGTCGCTTTCACTCGACGCGAGCCTCGCGCGCGGGCTGTCATACTACACGGGCGCCATCATGGAGCTGACCGTCCCTGACCTGGCCGGCAGTCTGGGCGGCGGCGGACGCTACGATCGCCTGGTTGGAATGTTCCTCAATCGCGACGTGCCCGCCTGCGGATTCTCCCTGGGACTCGAACGCATCATCGTCGTGATGACCGAACGCGGCATGTTTCCGCCGGCAATTGCGCGCGGACCGATCGACGTCATGGTGACCTTCCTCACAGACAGCCAGCGCGCCGAGGCGCTGCGGCTGGCACGCGAGCTGCGTGGAGAGGCACTCCGCGTCGAGGTCTATCCGGAGAGCGCGTCCAGGCTCGAGAAGCCGCTCAAGTACGCATCGAGCCGCAATGTGCCCCTGCTGGCGATCCTTGGCGAGGACGAGCAGGCCCGAAACGAAGTCGCCGTCCGCGACCTGCAGACCAGACAGCAAACCGTCGTCCCGCGCCAGACCGCCTCCAGCGCGATTGCCAAGACCGTGCGTCTTGCCGAATCCGAGACCTAGAACGTGACCCGAGATCCTCTGATAGCTGAAACCTACCGGACCCGTACCTGTGCGGCGCTTCGCTCCGAGCACGTGGGAGAGACCGTGCGCCTTGCCGGCTGGGTCAATCGGAAGCGCGACCATGGCCAGCTGCTGTTCATCGACCTTCGCGACCACTACGGCGTCACGCAGTGCGTCTTCACGCCAGAGTCGGCGGCCTTCCGGGTTGCGGAGAATCTGAAGCTCGAGAGCGTGATCAGCGTGGCCGGTCGCGTCGTCGATCGCTCGAAGGAGAACGCCAATCCAGCGCTCCCGACGGGCCTGGTGGAGGTCGCGGTAGACAGCATCGACGTCCTGTCGTCGGCCGAGCCATTGCCGTTCCAGGTCGCCGGCACACAGGAGATCCCCGAAGAGCAGCGGCTGCGCTACCGGTTCCTCGACCTTCGGCGCGACAGGATCCACGCGAACATCATCCTGCGTTCGAAAGTGATTGCCAGCATTCGGCAGCGGATGCAGGCGCAAGGCTTTCTGGAGTTCCAGACGCCGATCCTGACGTCGAGCTCACCGGAGGGCGCCCGCGACTACCTGGTACCGAGCCGAATCCATCCGGGCAAGTTCTACGCGCTGCCGCAGGCTCCGCAGCAGTTCAAGCAGCTGTTGATGGTGGCGGGCTTCGATCGGTACTTCCAGATCGCGCCCTGCTTCCGCGACGAGGACGCCCGCGCTGACCGATCGCCCGGCGAGTTCTACCAGCTCGACGTCGAGTTGTCGTTCGTCACACAGGACGATGTCTTTTCGGCAATCGAGCCGGTGCTTGCGGGAGTCTTCAAGGAATTCTCTGACTGGACGGTCTCGGAGGCCCCATTTCCGCGCGTCGCGTACGACGATG
>JBFWPD010000368.1:0-4572 GCA_050250175.1 Vicinamibacterales bacterium | reverse complement strand
CCGGTGGCATCCAGGTCACCGCCGCCGTGCTCGGCCGCGACGACGTTCTCAAAGTCATCGACCAGGGCGCCGACGACACCACGAATGCAGTGTCGATCCGCAAGTTTTTCGAGCGCACTGCCGGAGTCGCAACGACGACCGCTACGCAAGCCGCCACCATCATCCAGACGCGACATCGCATTCCGGAGGCGCGCCTGACGGCGGATCAGGTCATCGTCTTTCAGGTGCCCATTCCCGAGCCCCTCCGCTTCCTCGAGCCACGTGAGACCGAGACGCGCGCCATGCATGCGCTCGAGGAATACGGTGTCATGCACGTCAAGCTCTACGAGGATATCGCCCGCCACGGCTGCATCGCGACCACCTACGCCTATCCGGTGAAGGTCGCCGGCCGCTACGTCATGGACCCATCGCCCACGCCGAAGTTCGATAATCCGAAAATGCACCGCTCGGCGGCGCTGCAGCTGTTCGGGGCGGGCCGCGAGAAACGCATTTATGCGGTGCCCCCGCATACCGACGTCGTCTCGCTCGATTTCGAGGACCATCCGTTCGAGGTCAATCGGTTCGACCAGCCGTGCGGCCTTTGCGGCGCCGATGGCGTCTACCTCGACGAGGTCGTCCTCGACGACGCAGGCAATCGAATGTTCGTGTGCTCCGACACCGATCATTGTGAGACGAGGCGCGCTGACGGGCATCGCGGTGCATTGCTCGCCGATGCGGTTGCGACAGCAGGAGCCTCCAAATGAAGGCTACAGGCTACGGGCAGGTGACGATGCGGCCGGCGGCAAAAAGTGACCTCGCGGCAGTCCTCGCCCTGTATGCCCAGCCGGGCATGGACGACGAGGTTCTGCCGATCGCCGATGCCGAGGCGATCTTCGCGCGCATGGCGAGCTATCCCGACTACACGCTCCTTGTGGCCGAGAGCGACGGCCGCATCGTCGGCACGCTGGCGCTTCTCATCATGGACAACCTCGGCCACCTCGGCGCGAAATCCGCCGTCGTCGAGGACGTGGTCGTCGCTCCGTCGCTGCAAGGCCACGGCATCGGCAAGATCATGATGCGCGAAGCCATGCAGAGAGCAGCGGCCAAGCGCTGCTACAAGATGACGTTGTCGTCCAACATGAAGCGCACGCCGGCGCACGCCTTCTACGAAGGGCTCGGGTTCCGCCATCACGGCCACAGCTTCTGGATCGATATCGATGCCTCGGCGGGTGAGCCGCGATGAGCACCTACGATCCGATCCTGACAGCGCGCAGCATGAGCAAGGCCTACGGTTCGATTGCGGCCTGCAACGACATCAGCTTCGATCTCCACGAGGGTGAGGTGCTCGCCATCGTCGGCGAATCCGGCTCCGGCAAGTCGACCCTTCTCGGCATGCTCGCAACCCGCATCGCGCCCGATAGAGGCACGCTCGTCTATCGCATGCGCGATGGCTCGAAGCGCGACATCCATTCCCTCAACGACGCCGAGCGTCGCCTTTTGATGCGCACCGACTGGGGTTTCGTGCACCAGGATGCATCGCTCGGACTGCGCATGGCCGTCTCGGCCGGCGCCAATGTCGGCGAGCGGCTGATGGCGATCGGCGAGCGCCATTACGGCCATATCAGAGGGACGGCCACGGATTGGCTGGCGCGCGTCGAGATCGCTGAGGACCGCATCGACGATGCGGCAGCGACCTTCTCCGGCGGCATGCGTCAGCGCCTGCAGATCGCTCGCAATCTCGTAACCCGGCCGCGGCTCGTCTTCATGGATGAGCCGACTGGCGGCCTCGACGTCTCCGTCCAAGCTCGCGTGCTCGATCTCATTCGCGGGCTCGTCGCCGAGTTCTCCCTCTCGGTCATCATCGTCACGCATGATCTGGCGGTCGCACGTCTCCTGTCACACAGGATCATCGTGATGCGGCAAGGACGCGTGATCGAGACAGGTCTCACCGACCAGGTGCTCGACGACCCGCACGAGCCCTACACCCAGCTGCTCGTCTCGTCCGTGCTCCAGGTCTGATGATGGAACAATTGCTCTGCCTCGACGCCGTCGAGAAGACATTCACGATGCATCTCCAGGGAGGACTGCGCATCCCTGTCGTGCGCAACGTCGCCTTCGCGGTCGATGCCGGCGAGTGCGTGGCGCTCGGCGGTCCCTCGGGCATCGGCAAGTCGTCGATCCTGAAGATGATCTACGCCAACTATCGCTGCGACGGCGGCCGCATCCTCGTTCTCGACGGCAAGGAGAATGTCGACATCGCCGCAGCCGAGCCACGCCGCGTCATCGACTTGAGGCGGCGGCTCATCGGCTACGTCAGCCAGTTCTTGCGGGTCATTCCCCGCGTTCCGGCAGTCGAGATCGTCGCCCACGAAGCGCGTCAGGCCGGCGCCTCCGATGCGGAGGCCCTTTGCGCCGCTCGCTGCTTGCTCGCGCGGCTGAACCTTCCCGAGCGGCTCTGGCGCTTGCCTCCTGCCACCTTCTCCGGAGGCGAGCAGCAGCGCGTCAACATCGCGCGCGGCTTTGCCGGCCGGCACCGGATCCTGCTGCTCGACGAGCCGACGGCCTCACTCGACGCGACCAACCGCGATGTCGTGATCGGGCTCATCGACGAGAAGAAGCGCGATGGCGTCGCCATCGTCGGAATCTTCCACGACCGCGATGTCCGCGAGCGAGTGGCCGACCGCGTTCTCGACGTCACCACTTTTGCCAAGGCGGCATGAACAGGACGAAGCCATGGACGACGCTTTGGTGCTGAGGAACGCGCAGATCGTGCTGCGTGATCGTGTCATTGGGTGCGGCTGGATCGCTGTCGAGGACGGCCGCATCGCCGAGATCGGCGAGGGGGAGACGAGCGTGACCGGTGTGGATTTGCGCGGTGACATGCTCGTCCCGGGCCTCGTAGAGCTGCACACGGATCATCTCGAGCCGCACGTGATGCCCCGCCCCAAGGTCGCATGGCATCCGCTCTCCGCTGTGCTTGCCTACGATGCCCAGATCGCGGCCTCCGGCATCACCACTGTTTTCGATTCGCTTCGCCTCGGTGCCGACGACCGCAAGGCCGTCATCGGCTCGGCGAGCATCGACCTCGGCCGCGTCATCGCCGGCGCGCAGAAGGAAGGCCTGTTGCGATCCGATCATCTGACGCATCTGCGATGCGAGATCTGCTCGCCCGACGTCGTGGGCGAGCTTCGCACGTATCTGGCCGCGCTGCCGGTGCATCTCGTCTCGCTGATGGACCACACACCCGGCCAGCGGCAGTTTCGCGATATCGAGAAGCTCGCCATCTACTACCGTGGCAAGGGCGGCATGAGCGAGGACGAGCTTCAGGTCTTCATGGCGCGCCGGATCGAGATGTTTGAGCGCTATTCGGAGCCGAACCGTAGGGCACTCGTCGGGATCGCCAGGGAGCATGGCGTTCGTCTCGCAAGCCACGACGACACGCTCTTGGAGCACGTCGAGGAGTCGATCGAGGCCGGAGTTTCTCTCGCCGAGTTCCCGACCACGATGGAGGCCGCCGCCGCGTCGCACGCCGCGGGGATCGCCGTGATGATGGGAGCACCGAACGTGGTTCGCGGCGGCTCGCATTCCGGCAACGTCTCGGCCGAGGAGCTGGCGCGAGCCGGCACGCTCGATATCCTGTCTTCTGACTACGTACCGGCGAGCCTCATCCAGGCGGCGTTCGAGCTGCCGCAAAGGGTGCCGTCGATCAGTCTGCCGGACGCCATCGCGACGGTGACGGCGACGCCGGCATGGTCCGTCGGCCTCGATGACAGGGGCTCCATCAGCCCAGGCTTGCGCGCCGACCTCGTGCAGGTGCATCTCGCCGGCAGCACCCCGGTCGTTCGGCAGGTCTGGCGGGAGGGTTGCCGTGTCGCGTGATCCTTCGATCGACCAAGGTGATTGCGAGCCCGGCTGTCTGGTCTTCGTGGTCGGACCGAGCGGCGCCGGCAAGGACACGCTCATCCGAGGCGCTCAAGCCCGGCTCGCAGACGACCCGCGCATCCGCTTCGTGCGGCGTGCCATCACAAGGCCGGTGGACGGATCGGAGGATCACGAGAGCGTCAGCGAGGCGGAGTTCGTGGCACGCCGGGACGCCGGCGACTTTGCACTGTCGTGGCAGGCGCATGGCCTGAGCTACGGCGTGCCGGTGGAGGCATTGCGACAGGTGCAGGATGGCCACATCGTGGTGTGCAACGGCTCCCGCGCCGCCATTGCCGCCGCTCGATCGGCATTCCCTCGGGTGCGGATCGTGCTGGTTACGGCGCCTTATGACGTGCTGCAATTCCGCATTCGTGCCCGCAATCGCGAGAGCAACATCGGCGACAGACTCGCGAGGAGCTTTCCGGACCTCGCCGATGCATCGTGCGACCTGATCATCGACAATTCCGGTCCTGCCAGCGCAGGCATCGAATCGATCTGCGGCGACATCCAGTCGACTGCAGCCAGATGTTGCTCGGACGCGTAGACCCTGCGCTGCCTAGCTTCTGATGGGGATATACGTGCACTGGTCGAACGATCCGTTGTGCCGCAATTGGCTCCGTCAAACCTTGCTGCGCCCTGACGCGATGATCGGAAGCGGACGCGGCGTGCTGG
>JBFWPD010000367.1:0-4583 GCA_050250175.1 Vicinamibacterales bacterium | reverse complement strand
GGCGACGTTCGCGCGGTGGTGTCGACCAACGCGCTCGAACTCGGTATCGACATCGGAGCGCTCGACGTGTCCATCATGGCTGGGTATCCGGGCACGGTGGCGGCCACGTGGCAGCGCGCCGGCCGCGCCGGGCGCCGCGCCAGCCGATCAGCGGCGGTCCTCGTGGCGTCGAGCGCCCCGCTCGATCAGTTCATCGTCCGCAATCCGTCGTACTTCTTCGATCGATCTCCGGAGCGTGCGCTCATCGATCCGGACAACCTGCACATCCTCGTCGATCACGTGAAGTGCGCGGCGTTCGAACGGCCGTTCGGGACGACGGAGCAGTTTGGACGCCACGACGTACAGGAGGTCCTGGCCGTGCTTGCCGAGCAAGGGCTGGTGCATCGTGTCGGTTCCGAGACGCAGGCGCCTGATGCCGCCGACGACCCGCTGGCGCAAGGCGCCTGGACCTGGACGAGCGAGAGCTATCCGGCCGATGCGGTCAGTTTGCGCTCCGTCTCTTCCGACAACTTCGTCATCGTCGACACCTCGCGTGAGCCGACGGTCATCGGTGAAACCGACTTCACGAGCGGGCCTTCGACGCTGCATCCCAAGGCGATTTACATCGTTGAAGGGAAGTTGTACCAGGTGGAGAAGCTCGACTTCGACGGCCGCAAAGCGTTCGTGCGTGACATCGACTGCGATTACTACACCGACGCGATCACCTATACACGTGTGACGATTCTCGACACCTTCCAGCAAGGGTGTGGCGTGGACGCGCTGGACTCCGACACGGCTGGAAGCGGCGACGATGCAGATGTGCCCGCACGGGTGTCGGACCGGTCGGCGGACGCCTGGCGCTCGCACGGCGAGGTCCATGTGGTGTCGCGTGTGGTGGGGTTCAAGAAGATCAAGTTCTACACGAACGAAAACGTCGGTTCGGGTGAGCTGGACCTGCCCGAGCAGCAGATGCATACCACGGCCTATTGGCTGACTCTGCCGGCGGACGTGATGGCCCGCCTGCCGTTCGCGCCAGACGATCGACGGGATGGCGTGTCCGGGCTCTCGTTCGCGCTCGGCCAGGTGGCGCAGCTCCTGTTGATGTGCGATCGCCACGATATCGGTATGTCGATCGACACAGGCGAGCAGGTGGACCCTGCCCTCGACGTCGTCATGTCGAGCGGCGAGACGCTGGTTGCGGACCGCAGTCCGCGGATCTTCATTTATGACAACTACCCGGGCGGCATCGGATTCAGCCAGCCGCTGTTTCGCATGCATGGCGAGCTGCTCGAGAACACACAGCGGCTGATTGCCGAGTGCGAGTGCGCAAACGGCTGTCCGGGCTGCGTGGGGCCCGTCGGGAACACCGGTCCGCTCGCGAAGTCCGCGGCGCTTCGTATCCTGTCGCTGCTGCTCGACCGGCCCGGGGGCGCAGGCGTATGAGCGTGAGCAATCTGACAGAGCGGTTGCGGGGTATCGTGAAGCCCGCTCGTGCGCTGGTCGATGGGAGTGGCCTCGCGCCAGCCACCGCAGAGCGTTCAGCGCCGGGCCAACCTCCGGATGATCGCGCGGTCGCAGGTGCGGCATTGGCCCGATCGCCTGACGAGAGGCTCGATGCAGCGCTCGGCGGTTCGTGGATCGACAGCGGTGCGGTGCGCTGTTACGTCGTGGAGCGCCGGATCTCGGCTGACCACTACCACGGCAACGTGCAGGTGGGTGCGCTGGCGGAAACGTTGATCCGCGCCGAGGCCGATGCGCCGCTCCTGGCGAACGGCGCGCCCGCACGGCTGCCATTCGTGTTCTTCGACCTCGAGACAACCGGACTGAGCGGAGGCGCCGGTACTTACGCGTTCCTCGTCGGATGCAGCTGGTTCGACGCAGAGAACGGCTTCGTGACCCGACAGTACGTGCTCTACCGTGCCGCTGACGAGCGCCCAATGCTGCAGGCGGTGGCAAGCCATCTGTCGACGGCAGGTGCCCTCGTCAGCTTCAACGGTCGGTCGTTCGACGCGCCGCTGCTCGAGACCCGCTTTCTTTACCACCGTCTGCCCTGGATCGCGGGTCGGCTGCCACATGTCGATGTGCTCCATCCGGCCCGCCGCTTCTGGCGATCAAGTGCATCCGCGGGCGAGCCAACCTCCTGTTCTCTGGGCACGCTCGAGCGTCTGCTCCTTGGCGCCGATCGGCCTGATGACGTGCCTGGGTTCGAGGTGCCGGCGCGGTACTTCCAGTTCGTCCGCAGTGGCGACGCCCGGCCGCTGGCGGGGGTCCTCGAACACAATCGGATGGACCTGCTGTCGCTGGCCGCGTTGACCGCGCGTCTCTTGCGGCTCGTGAACGTCGGTGCGGGGGCGGCGGGCGACGCGCGTGAGGCGCTGGCGCTCGGTCGCATCTTCGAGCGGGCGGGACTGCTCGATCGGGCGGCCGACGCGTACGAGCGCACGTTGGTTTTTGCGGGTCCGCGGCGGGCGTCGCTCGATGCGATCCTCCTTCGCGCCGAAGCGCTACGGGGGCTCGCTCTACTCAGCCGGCGCTCGCGCCGGTACGACCAGGCCGCCGATCGCTGGCGCGAAATCCTCGACCTGCCGGGCTGTCCCAGGCCGCTTGTGCGGGAGGCCGCCGAAGCCCTCGCGATTCATCACGAGCATCGGCTCGGCGATCTGGTCGCGGCTCGGAGCTTTGCGCTGAGGACGCTCGATGTGGGGCTGGCGGTCCGCCGCAATGACGCGGTTCGTCATCGTCTGGGGCGTCTCGAGCGAAAAATGACAGCGCGGACGCCACCTGTTGGGCGTCCGCTGTTCACGGAGTGAGTTGACGGCCGGGTTGGACGAGCGGTGCGCTAGCGGGTGGTCGCCGATTCCTTCTTCGCCTTGGCGGCCTGCCTGCGGCTTTCGACCGTCTGGGCGCCGAATTTCTTCGTGAAGCGCTCGACGCGTCCTTCCGTGTCAATCAGCTTCTGGCGACCCGTGAAGAACGGGTGGCAGCTCGAGCAGATTTCCAGATGGAGCTCATGCTTGGTGGAGCGGGTCTTCCAACTCGCGCCGCACGCGCAGCGGGCCTCGACTTCCTGATACTTGGGGTGGATGCCTTCCTTCACGGCTGCTCCTTCTTTCCTTGGGGAAACCCCTATTATACCGGAGAGAGGTCTCGCGCTTAAGGGTTGCTGCTCCCGATGCGTCGGCCGCGCAACGGCTGCGAGGCGAGGATGTCCGTGTTCGGCCGACTTTCCTCAGCCTTTGGGCAGTGTTCCGGGCGGCTCACGTCCCCCGATTCACCCGGGCCGCGCCGAGAGGTCACGGTAAGTGCTTGCGCCGAAATCTCATCCTTACGAGACCCCGCCGCATGTTCGTACGGTGATGTCCTTGCAGGCAACACCCGACATCCGTCCCGAGACCGCTTGTCTGGCGATCGTCCGGGGGCCCTCCGCCTGCGTGGAAGCGGGAGGTGCGCTCCGAGTGGGGCCGTGAAAGCCGATTTGCTCAATAGCTCAATAGAATGACGACGATGACTCAACGCATCCCGCTGCTCGACCTCCGCCCGCAGTACGAACCCCTCCGCGACGCCATCCTGAAGACTGTGACCCGCGTGTGTGACAGCCAGCAGTACATCAACGGACCCGAGGTCGAGGGGCTCGAGACCGACCTGGCGACCATGCTGGACGTTCGTCACGCGGTGGCCGTGTCGTCGGGCACCGACGCGCTCCTGCTGGCGCTCATGGCGCTCGACGTCGGCCCCGGCGACGAAGTCGTCACGTCGACCTACTCCTTCTTCGCCACCGCAGGTGCCATCGCCAGGGTGGGCGCGACGCCAGTCTTCGTCGACA
The DNA here is from genome assembly GCA_050250175.1 of Vicinamibacterales bacterium. Classification (GTDB taxonomy): domain Bacteria; phylum Acidobacteriota; class Vicinamibacteria; order Vicinamibacterales; family CAVVIG01; genus JBFWPD01. The sequence goes on along the minus strand of JBFWPD010000367.1, from coordinate 781 downwards.
TCGATCCCGTGACGTACAACATCGATCCGCAGGCCTTCGCCGCGGCGATCACGCCACGCACCAAGGCCGTGATTCCGGTTCATCTCTACGGGCTCAGCGCCGATATGGATGCCGTAATGAAGGTGGCAACGGATCGTGGAGTCGCCGTCATCGAGGACGCGGCGCAAGCGATTGGGTCCACCTACCGCGGACGGCCCGTCGGCGGATTCGGCGAGTTCGGTTGCTTCTCGTTCTTTCCGAGCAAGAACCTGGGGGCGTTCGGCGATGCCGGGCTCGTCACGACCAACGATCCCGAGCTGGCGAACCGTGCGCGCCTGCTCCGGATGCACGGCATGCATCCCAAGTATTACCACTCGCTCATTGGTGGGAACTTTCGTTGCGATGCGCTGCAGGCGGCGATCCTCCGCGTGAAGGCGCCGCACCTGGCGGCATGGACCGATGCCCGGCGTGCCAATGCGACGCGGTACCTCCAGCTGTTCGAGCGAGCGGGACTGCGCGGTCAGGTTGGCTTGCCGACCGAGCCGGCTGAGCGGCGTCACATCTACAACCAATTCGTCATCCGTGTGGCTGATCGGGATGGGCTGAAACGGCATCTCGATGCCAATGCCATCGGCAACGAGATCTATTACCCGGTACCGTTCCACCTGCAGCCGTGCTTCGCGTACCTGGGCTACTCGCACGGTGCCTTTCCCGAAGCCGAGCGTGCTGCGACGGAGACCTTGGCGCTGCCGATCTACGGTGAGCTCGTCGCCGAGCAGCAGGAGCGTGTGGTGTCAGCCAT
>JBFWPD010000366.1:0-4614 GCA_050250175.1 Vicinamibacterales bacterium | reverse complement strand
TCGGCATCGAGGCCGCGCATCGGGAGGTCACCCCGGATTACTTCAAGACCATGCGTGTGCCGGTTCTGCGTGGACGCGAGTTCACAGCGCAGGACCGATCCGGCTCGATGCCCGTCGTGGTGATCAACGAGTCTCTCGCGCGCCGGCATTTTCAGGGACAGGATCCGATTGGACAGCGGGTCGCATTTACGCGTGCTCCCGGGTCGGACACCTCGTGGAAGACGATCGTCGGCGTCGTCGCTGACGAGCGGCAAAGCTCGCTGGCGGGCGATGCGCCGCTGCAGTTCACCGAGCCGTTCGACCAGCGCCCGAGCAGCTCGATGCAGATCGTCATACGAACGGCCGGCGCTCCGGAGACGCTGATCGCCCCTGTACGCGCACTCGTGGCTGAGCTCGACGCGAACCTGCCCATTGCTGCGTTGCGCACGATGGACGAGGTGCGCGCGGAATCGCTCGAGCGCGAGCGCTTTCTGCTGGCGCTGCTACTGGCGTTCGCCGTGGTGGGGTGCCTGCTCGCAATCGTGGGCGTCTACGGCGTCATGGCTCAGTTCGCTCGCAGCCGCTCGCGGGAAATGGGCATTCGCCTCGCACTCGGCGCCTCCCCTGGTGACGTACGTCGGCTCGTGCTCCTCCGAGGCCTGAAGCTGGCGGCCGTGGGCATGACCATCGGCTTTGGCGGCGCCATGGCGGCGACGGGGACGCTGCGCGCCTTCCTGTTCAAGGTCGAGCCGACCGATCCAGTCACGTTTGCGAGTGTCGCGGTCCTCCTCTTCGTCACCGCGATCACGGCGACATCGATTCCCGCCTGGCGCGTCAGCCGGACGAATCCTGCGACGACGATGCGCGACGAATGACCACGGTGTCGCTCCGCCATACTCGCGGCAACGCCTTGACGCCGATGTCCACCGTCGTTAGAGTCCATCCGCTCCATCCCGAACGGCGACACTCGACAACGTATTCATTCCAGTGCCTGCGACACGTTCCGCCGCCGTCGTCTTCATTCACGGTCTCGCACGGAAGCCATCGCCTGACAAGCTTCGCGAGATCTGGCTGTGGGCACTCGGCCGCGACAACCCGATGCCGTCGATCTTCGCGGCGCCCAACAACGGCCTGAATCTCGGCACGAGGGGCATCCCGCAGCGCCTCACCTACTACGCCGACATCTTCTACGGCACCGACTTCGAGAGCGACGAGACGCTCGAGATCCAGGCAGAGGGACTCGATTCCATCGAGCCCGACTTGCAGCTGCCCGCACCGGTCACACCGCGCGAGCGGCAGTTCCTCGTCGGCTTCGAAGCGAAGCTGAGCGCCGCCGCAGCCCTGTCGCCGGCGACGGAGGTGGCCGCAGCGGGAGGACAAGCTACTGATGCGGGTGCTCAGGAGATCGCGCGGTGGCTGCCCGATCCGGTCAAGCGAACCGTCATCCGGAAGGCGGCGATGGAAGCGTACTACTTCCTGTTCGACAAGGAGTACGTGCGACCCGACGGCGCTCGATTCTTCGTTCGTCGTGAGATGCGCTCGCGCCTGCTGCGCGACCTCCAAGCCGCGCGCCCTTCGGCCGAGAGGCTCGTCATCGTGTCTCACAGCATGGGCACGATGCTCGCGTACGACGTCCTGCGCAATTGTCCGGAATGCCCGAAGGTCGACACGCTCATCACGCTGGGCTCACCCCTCGGCATCCGCGAGGTACAGGACGAGCTCTCGGCCAGCCCGTCAGGCGTGGATTTCCCGCCGGCCAGCCTGGATGCGTGGGTGAACGTCTACGACCCGCTCGACCCGATCTGCGGTCCGGACCCGCGAATCGCAAACGACTACCATCCCTCTGGCGGAAGGAAGGTGGTGGACGTCCTCGAGTCGAACTGGGGACGCTGGCGCCACACGATCACGCACTACCTGGCAGGAACGGAATTGCGACGCCACCTCGGTCGCGCGCTCGGTATCGGCTGATGGTCGAGATCGACGCCGTCGCGCGCAACGCCGCCGCCCTCCTGAACGGACAACTGCCGGACGCCAGGCCCTGGGAGATCGGGCAGGCGGCGACGTGGATTGCCGATGCGATCGGCCGTCAGGATCCGGCCGTGTCTGCCACGAAGATACGGGCGGCCGGACAGATCCTGAACAGGGCGCGAATGTTCGAGCATACGCGCCTGTTCTCTCGCACGTGGATCGACTTCCGGGGCTTCGATCCGACGATCACCAGGCACCTCGCGCAGGCGCTTGTCGATCTGTCGGCGTTGGATGCAGCCGAGACGCTGATCAGGCAGGCGATCGCGACGGTCGATGCCGCCGGACACTCAGCGCAGGCGGCCGCCGAGCGTGGCGAATACGAAGGACTGCTCGGCAGAATCGAGAAGGATCGGTTCGTCGCGACACAGGACAAGGACGTTCTCGTTGCGGCAACGAACCGCTATCTGTCCTGGTTTCTCCGGCCAGCCGCAGCGGGGACGCTCGGGCCGTACTGGCACGGGATCAACGCGGTCGCTCTGCTGGCGCGGGAGCAACGAGAAGGCGTCGCCGCATCGAGACGCGAGACGGCAGGAGCGCTCGCCGGAGACATCTACAAGCATGTCACCGGTCTCTACGCACGAAATGCCAGCGACGTCTGGCTGGCAGCCACGGCCTCGGAAGCCGGCCTCGCGCTCGGTGACTGCGATGCCGCTGAGCTGTGGCTCTATCGCTTCCTGCACCATCCGGCCGTAACGCCGTTCGCCATCCGGAGCTACGAGCGGCAGCTGCGCGAGATCTGGCAGGGTGGCGCGCTCGGCGACGGGTCGACATGCGCAGACAAGCTCTCAGCGATCGTGATGCGCCACATCATGCGCGTCGAAGGGCGATGGTCCATCGCATCGTCGGCACTGCAGAGCGCCGCCAATGCCATCGGGACACAGCCGGAGCACGAGCGCAACTTCTCCAACGAAACCGGCTTCAGCGTCGATGCGATCAGGAAGATGCTGAATGCGTGCGCCGCGATCGGGTGCGTCACCAACCGCGCCGGCGAGCGGCTGGGCACCGGCTTCGTCGTCGACGGTCAGATGCTCGCGGCAGGCTTCAGCGGGCCTGTGTTCGTCACCAACGCGCATGTCATCAGCGAGGCTGTGGCGAACGCGATTCCGCCAGCAGAAGCCCGGGTGACGTTCGAGATTGAATCAGTCGCGGCAGGCGGCCCCGTGTCCCACGCTGTCGATCGCGTCCTGTTCTCGTCGACGCCCCGTGGCGGCGCTGACGGAGCTGCCGGCCTCGACGTGACGGTGGTCCAGCTGGCTGGACTGCCGGTCGACCATGCGCGGTTGCCTGCGACATCAGTGCTTCCGCTGATCGAACCCAAGGCGCGCGCCTACGTCATCGGCCATCCGCGTGGCGCCGGGCTGCAGGTGTCGCTGCACGACAGCCAGCTGCTCGACATCGACGACGAGGACTGCTTCGTCCACTATCGGACGCCGACCGATCCCGGCAGCTCGGGCAGCCCCGTGTTCAATCGCGAGTGGCAGGTGATGGCCGTTCACCACAGCGGGTCGGCCACCATGCCGCGCCTGCGCGGCAAAGGCAACTACGAGGCCAACGAAGCGATCTCCCTGTCAGCCGTCCAGCGGCGTCTCAGGAAGTAGCTCGACGCTGCGGCATACATTGACGCGCGAGTAAAATGTAGGACTGTCTTCTCCATGGCGGACCCACCGGAGGCTGAAGCCGGTTCGGATCCGCGCGAGCCGCGGAGTGGGGGAGGCTCGCACAATCTGCACCAGCGGGCGGCGGCTCGCCCGCTGGCCGCTTCACTTGCTGAGGTCTTCGCATGAGCATCAGTCTTTCCGACGCCGAGAAGGTTCTTCAGGCCGCGCAGAAGCAGGCCGCCTCGATGGGGATCAACGTTTCGATTGCGGTGGTCGATCCGCGGGGTGACCTCGTCGCCCTGGCGCGCATGGATGGCGCGCGCTATTTCACCGCCGACATCGCACGAGGCAAGGCAATGGCATCCGCGTCATTCGGCGCGCCGAGCGGAGCGTTCGCCGAGCACGCGGGCTCGCCGATCTTCAAGGCGATCAACGACTCGAACCTCGGGCGGATGGTCTTTCACCAGGGAGGCGTCCCGATCCTGCAGGGGGGCACGCTCAGCGGAGGCGTGGGTGTGAGCGGCGCGAGCTCGCAGCAGGACGAGGAAGTCGCGAAAGCGGGGGCCGCGGCCCTCTAGTCGAATCGCTACGCCGCGCCGAACCGCGCGGCGTAGCAACCAATCCAGTCGCGGATCCCTCGCTACCTCGCCTTGCTCTTCAGTCTCCGCGGCGTGACCTGAGCTTTGCCTGCGTCTCGCGACGGAGGTTGCGCACGGGCAAACGCATTCCGGGCAGCACAGCAACTCGAGGTCCACGTCTGGGGACCCATCCAGCGCCCCTCGGGAACGTCCCCGCCGCCGGCCATCCTCGATCCCTTGAATGTCCCGTTCTCCACGCAGGAGAGGGCAGTTCCGCAGAACAGTTCGATGGTGTACGAGTACTCGAGAACCGCCGGCGTGATCGTGCCGGATACCGAGGTGATGGTCGACAGCAACTCGCCGTTCTTGCAGTGATCTCCCGTCGTCGCCTGGCAGGTGTTTCCTTGAAACGAATAGCCGGAAGATCGGAA
>JBFWPD010000365.1:0-4617 GCA_050250175.1 Vicinamibacterales bacterium | reverse complement strand
TGGGAGGCGACTGCTCGCGACGAGGACGATGAGCTCGAACTTGTTGGAGAGGTGATCGAACGCTGCCGTCGGGCTGGTACGGAGCTTGGGAATATTGCCGTACTCGCTCCATATCGATTCAGATTTTCCGGGCTTTGGCCAATACTCGAGACTCGCGACATCTCGTACGTGTACATCGGTTCGGAAGAGATGGAGCGCTGCCCAATCATGCGCGTGGTGCGCGCCTGCCTGACCGGGCTCGCGAACCCCGACCGACCGCTGCAAGTTGCTGCAGTGATCGATGCAGCCAATCAGGCGGCCGGCCGCGAGTGGCTCAATGAGGATTCCATCAAGCGAACTGTCCTTGTTGCATCGCAGGCCCCACCCGAGCAGCTACATGCGATCTTGGTCAACCAGCTCAGTTTGGCTGACTTCGCCGGCGAGGCTACACCGTCCGAGCTTCGGTCGCGCCTCAAACGGTTCAGGCAGATGCTCGGATTGGCTGTCACCGAGGAAGAGTCGGTCAGCAGCGCGATGTTGGCTGACATGGTGCTCTTTGAATGGTCGCGTCTCGAGACAGCCGTGCTTCGGTCGGAGCAGGCGGTCAAGATTATGACCACCTTCAACGCCAAAGGGTTGGAATTCGACACGGTTATCTTGCCGTTCTGCACAAAGAATCTGATGCCCTATATTCCCAGTGGGCAGCGAGGCAACACGCACGCCTGGTACGAGGCCAGACGCAACTTCTATGTGGCGTTGACCCGAAGCACCAATCGAGTTGTGTTCACCAGGGTGACCGGGCTCCCGCGGTCGATCTTTCTCGACGAGATACCGGCGGACTTGCTCCAAACATGGTCGCGGTAACAGTTCGGCTGCAAGATCCACAAAGGTTGATCTGGTGCAATCACACTTGCCCCACTGGTCCAGTTGGTCCAACATTGTCCACACGGCGGCCACGCGTCCTGCGGCGCCGCCCTAGATCTGCGTCGGCAACCGGTGCGGCTAATTGGCTCGGTCGCGAGACGATTACGACATCCTCGATCCGTGGTAGTTTCCTCAACGCCGACTCAGTCAAGCCATGCTCCTGTACTGAAGCAGACTCGTCGTAGATGATCACCAGGATCCGGTCGTAACGATCGCTGGTCTCCTGAACGTATGCGACCGAGTCCTCCATGATCTCCTTCTCGAGAGCCTTGAAGTCTCCGGCCTTGCGAGCGTACTTGGCCTCGATCAGCAAGCGCAGTGACGGGATGCCGAAGTCGGCCCTGTAGGTACTGTGACCGACCTTTGGTAGGGTCTCTTCATCGACCAGGTCGTTGAACACCGAACGCAGCATGAGCCAGAGGATGTCTTGCACCTCGCGCTCTCCGGCGATCTCCCAGCGGATCGGGTGCTTGACATCGTCTGGGTCGTCCCAACGCCAGCGTCGCATTGCGGACTCGAAGCGCCGGAGGACAGCGGCAACGTGGCTCCGCGACAGCACAAGCTCGCTCGCGCTCCGAACCAGCGATGCGTGGACTGCGCTCCAGATCAGAGCCGCATGACCAGACCCAAGCACGGACGCGTCTGTCGCGGCCGCTTGGTGCAACACGCGCTCCTGCAATCCCGACGAATCGATGCGAAGATCGACGATTCGTAGCGCCCCACCCCGACTTCCCCACTCGACGAGGGCAATTTCCGCCGCATTGCTGAGCCTGTAAACGTCGTCGACGGATGCAGCATCCCCTGTCAGGATGTACCGAATGTACCCGTAAAGCAGTGCCTGAAACGGCGTTGCCCCGCGACGGCGCGAATCGTCGAGTACGGTCACCAACCAAGCTCGGGTATCGTCACTCTCCCGGCGGAGTGACACGGCAGCCAGCGCTATGCCAAGAAACATCATCGGATTGAAGGCGAAGGATTGGCGGTCGTCCGGAAAGGGATCCCGCAACTGGAGCTTCGCCAGACCGTCGGCAAGGCGCGTGAAGGCCGCAGGCGGGGCCGAGGGGCGGAAGTGCCAAAGGCCGTAGCCGAGCGCCGCGAGGCTGGGCATATGCCCAAGCCGGTCCCTATTCGCCGTGAGCCAGGCGGGCGTAGCCGGGTTGACATCCCAGACGAGCGGGAAATCAGACTCGCCATGCAGTACGTGGAAGGCGAACAGTCCCTCAAGGTTACCCGGGGCGTTCGCTGCCGCTACTCGCTCCACCAGGAGCCGCTGCTGCGCGCCGAGAAGATGAGCGAGTGTGGACAAACTGCCAACGCTGGCCGGGCTCGCTTCAGCGTGCCTGCCCGTCATCGTGTCACCCACGCTCATAGGAACCACCGACTGGTGCGCAGCATCGTGGCGAGGACGTCAGGGTTCCAGTTTCGAACATGTCGCAGCCGTCCCAGAAGCGATGCGATTAGGTCCGAGTAGAGGATGGTCACTGGCCTGCTCGTGGGGAACAGGCTGCGCCAGGACAGGGACGTGAACCGGTAGACCTGACCTGCCAGATACTCCAGATCCTGGAACGTCGACTCACGGTGGAGCTTCAGCAGAAGCGGACGCGGTGCGCCCTGGAGCGGTGTCATCAGTCCTCGAGGACCGATGGTCGTTAGGAGGATCTCTGATCGACCGAGCGGGACAGCATAGCCACGGTCCGGCACGTACTCGCCCTTCAGCTTTCCGCGGAGCTGTGGATCAGCGACTTGCCAGTCCTGCGTGCCCTTGCTATTGCGATCAATCAGCATCCAGTCATGCTGGTCGCTGACGTGAAGGAACGCGAACTCGACGCGGTAGTCGTCGATGAGATCCTCCACGAGGCGCTTGACCGCCTGCGCCTCTACATCCTTCAGAGGCTTGAAAACATGAAACACCAGCCGGATAGCGTCGCCGGACTGCCAAGCATTCCGAGAACGAACCCAATCCACCGTCGTACGGAGCGTAGTGAGGAGCTCGTTCGGATACTCGTCGTAAGGGACCTCACGGGAAGTGTTGTGGAGCAGATAGTTGCCATCCGCCGTAAAGACAGTGGTGATTCCGACAACGCGCTCTGCCTCGCTCAAGCGCCCAGCGCCGAGAGAGGCACTACCAATGCCTATCACCAGTTCTTCCGCCAAGCTCTGCGCCGCGTTGATCACGAACGGAATACCGCCTAGCTTCGCATAGGATGCGAGGCCGATTCCGCTGAGCGTGTACGGCACGCCACGCTCGAGACGAGCTGGAACCCGGATTGTCTCGATGGTGACCTCCTGCACCGGAACGCCCTGCGCCATGAAGATCGACTTCGCGACCAGGTAGGGATCTTCATCCCCGCGTAGGTTCTTGTGCTCCTCCTTGATGATCACGAAGGCAAGGTCCGGCTTTGGCGTGGCGTTGATCGCGCTCAGACAAGCCTGACGGTACGTCGCCGACTCACGAGGGCCAGGCTCGAAAGCCTCAATGTCGAAGGTGCAATCGCTCAGGCGGTATTTGCGGATAAAACCCTGCGCGAACGTCTTGGCATTCGGCACGCCCTGCTTGAACTTGCGCAGGAAGACCTCGACATCTCCCTGGAATGCCTTCGGCGTCACGACAGCAATATGTGGCCGTTTGGGGGTGAAGACTTCCGCGTCAAACGGCCCGAAATCCTCCATCCCTCTGTCGTGAGAGCGTGCGGTCTTAGAGCCGGACGGATCGAAGATGAACGTCGGCGAGCTGAAACGGCGGAAACTCCCTCCGTCCATCCCGCGGTTCAGCGCAGACGGGTCCTCGATGGTGCATGAGAAACCTTCTGCCAGTGGGAGTGCTCCATGGCGCCTCAGTCCGTCGGCGATCTCGGTCACTCTCTGGTGGCGTCCAACCGCACCCAATATGTCGAAGGCTGCCTGATCGAGCCGGCGCATGACGCCGTCGGGATCTGGCACGCCGCTCAGGCGAATGGCGGCGGCGAAAGTCTCCAGTCGGGCCTCCAACCAGGCCTGCTCGGCGGGCAACTCCGTCATGCGGGGAGCATCACCCAGGACAAGGCGACTGCCAACGATGTCGTCTACCCGACCCTCTGCATGACGACGCACGGAGGGGTCACGCCGCTGATCGCGGAGCGGTTCACCTGACTCCGCCAAGACATATCGTCCGCGCACGTCCATTCCATGAGCGATCAGGTCAGCGACGGACCAGTCGATCTCACGACGCGTGCTGAAACCAATAAGAATCCCAAAATGCGGTCCGCCCCGACGGTATATCGCGCGGGCATCAACCGAGTATCGAGGATAGACATGGAGCCACGACACGCTCGCAGCGAAGTCGCCGGCCACCTTTGCGAGGAGATCGCGCCCAGGTTGACGCGCTACGAATGACGGCGGATTGAAGCCCAGGAGGCGATACTTCCAGTCGATGAGTATCCGGATGAGCGCCTCCTGAACGAGCCGACACACGAGACTTGCCGACTGGGCTACCTGGAACGTAGTCGGGTCACCGAGTCGGGGTGCATCGGGCGTAAGCGGGATGCACGCAATCTTGTCCCCCTGGCGACGAAAGAAATGAGTGGCAGTGTGATCAGACCGCAGGACTTTCAGCTGGTCCGACGACTCGTATTGAACGAGGCTTCCCGCGAATGCCGTGTCTTGCATGGCCAGCGGTACGAAGTTCAGGAAAAGGTCGGGCTCATTCGGTGAAGAGTAACCCGCGGCCGGACGACG
>JBFWPD010000364.1:0-4618 GCA_050250175.1 Vicinamibacterales bacterium | reverse complement strand
GGACGTCCAGCGGAGAAACGCATCGCCCACGAGGGCGTCGATGATCCGCTCGCACGACGCGACGTCGAGATTCCACAGGCGCGATGCCTGAGGCAAGGTCAGACGCAGGCCGGGCATCTCGTTGAAGTCGCTGCGGGCGCGATCGATCAGCGTGTGCAGGTCCATGGCGGTCTCCACCGGGGATCGAGACGGCCTCCTGACCGCGACCTGGCCGGCGTCGGTCCCTTCTTCAGCAAGGCGCGAGCCATGCACCGTTACGACGCTCGAAACGCGCCAGGCATCCGGAATCTCTGTGGTTTTCTGCAGGAATCAGCAGCGATCGCAGGCGCGAACGGAACGTCGCACCGCAGAACATTTCTGTCAGAGCAAGGCGTCAGTCCTACGGGAATGTTGGAATCAGGAAATTTCCTCGCTTCCAGGGACCCCGCGTCGCATTGAGCGTCTTAAGTCCAGGCAGGGTAGAAGGCTGCCCGGTGGCCTGCTACGATTGAGGTCTCATGACGCAGATCCGGCTGTCTACCGTCATCGTCATCCTGAGCGGGGCGCTGTTCGTGCTGGCCACGACGCTCTATCTGCGCGGTCCTTCGCCGGTGCCGTCTCCGGAGACGACGGCTGAGTTGGGCCACGAAGACCACGACCACGCTGCCGATGGCGAGATGGTCATCGAGCTGCTCAGGGAGCCGGTCGCGGTGCCGGAGTTCAAGGTCACCGACCTGGACGGCAAGACGCATACGTCCAGCGACTGGCGCGGCAAGGTCGTGCTGGTGAACTTCTGGGCCACCTGGTGCCCGCCCTGTCTCGCCGAGATCCCGGCGCTGGTCGAGCTCCAGGAGAAGTACCGCGACGAGCTGCTGATCGTGGGAATCTCGGAGGACCAGGCCGACGTCGACTTCGTCAAGACCTTCGGCGCCGAGCGCAACATCAACTACCCGCTCGTGATGTCCACGCCGGAATTGCAGGAGCTCTTCCCCGGTATCCTCGCGCTGCCGACGACGTTCGTGTTCGATCCCGAGGGCCTGATGGTCAAACGGCACGTCGGCATGCTGCACGCCGGAGAGACCGAGGCGCTGACCCGGGCCCTGTCCGGCATGCCCGTCGAAGCCCGCATCGTACGGGTTGACGACCCTGGACAGTTCAGCGACGAGAGCGCCGCGCAGATTACGGAGATCCCGGGCGTGGACCTCTCCGCCTTCGATCCCGCGCGCCGGGTCGAGGTCGTTCAGGCGCTCAACGCCGAGAAGTGCACCTGCGGCTGCGACCTGAGCGTCGCGAAGTGCCGCGTGGACGATCCGTTCTGCGAGGTCAGCCTGCCCGTCGCCGAGAAGATCGTCGAGCGATTCAAGTGACACGTGAAATCCAGATTGCCCAATTCCCAGATTCATCGCCTCGCTTCTCCGAGACTCCATGGGTTTCTGACGCAATCCCAGTGCCTGTGTTGACGTGATGTTCAGTCTGTAGAGGCAATCAGCGGGCGAGAGAGGCAAGGTCTACCATCGCTTCGGCGGCCGCAAGCTCGGCCTCGACGCCGGCGTTGGCATCTGGACGGAGAGAGCGAATCGCGTCCGTCAGCGACATGCCGTCGTGCAGCACGCGATGCTTCAGAAGCATGAACGGAATCTCGGTGTTGCGCGCGGCATGCGCGACCGCCGCAAATTGCGCAGCGTCCTCGAAGTCGGCGGCGGCAATCCTCACGTCTGCCCCGCGATTCAGCAGGGGTTTCAGCCTCGCGTGAAGCTCGGGGGAAGAAGAGGTGACGACCGGCGCTGCCTTCGCGCGCGAGCCGATCGAGAAGCTCACGGCCAACGGAGCCGCTGCGCCAAGTAAGGGGGCCGGCTGCGTCTCGACTTCGTCTTTAGCGATCGAATGAGGCGATTGTATGGCGGCGGCCGGGACCGGCCGCGGCGAGCCGCTGGGGACGAACCAGTAGCCGAACCCCACGGCGCAAATCAGCATGTAGACGATCACGGCCAGCCTGTCGACCAGCACCGACACCTCCGCGGCGAGCCTGCGCTCGCCCTGCAACTGAACGAGCAAGCGACGTGCCTGGTCCGTCCTGCGAACGACGCCTGCAACTCTTTGAAAATCCGGCACTAGCGCCCGCAGCCGCCACGGATGAGGTGTTGGAGCTCGAGCGGTGCCTGGCGACCGTGAACTAATTACGCGGTCCGGTGGGCGACGCTGGGAAGAGCGATCGCCCTTCAGTCGCGGTGCCGACGAGTCGACCGACTGACTCCCGCGACATGCGCGAGTTGCGGACGATGGTGAGCAGGTCGTCGACGTGCGCAGGGTGTGTGCGTTCGACAATCGACTGCATCGCAACGGGAAGCACGTCGGCCGCAAGCGACGGTGGCGCCTGCATCGCGTGAAGCGCATCGGCAAGCACGAGCAACAGGTCCGGCGATCGTGCACCGAGATATCCCCATGCTCCGCCCCGTCCCGCGTAGAACTCCCACGCGAGTCCGGGCTGGACGGCAAGACAGAGACATCCGTTGAGCACGAGCGCGGACGCTCCCCAGGGCGCGGCCGCGGTGGAAGCGTCAGGACCGCCACCCAGTCGCACCAGTTCCGCCGTGGACATCAATCTCTCAGCCGACTGAGCCTCGTTGGTCCGCATCCACGCAATGAGCGCGCGCCTCAACGGCGCGACACCGGCGCCGCGCAGAGCAGCGTCGAGCTCGCCGGGGTTCGCCCATCCGTCCACCAGGCGCTGGCGTCCATCCCGGAGCGCGCGCGCCACGTCCTCGACGTTCGCGAGACGTCGATCGAACGGATTGAAGAGCACGAGCGTCTGCACGTAGATGCGAAGATCCTCGAACGTCCAGTTCGCCGGCCGCTCGAAGCGATCGAGGACCGCCTGACCGAGCGCGAGATCGGCGAGCGCGAGGTCGAGACCAAGCAGCGAGCCTCTGGCACGAACGGTGTCTGGGCCTCCCTCCTGCCGTTCGGGAAGTCCCCACGCCACTCCTTCGCGTTCGAAAAGGGTCCGCCCTTCGACACCCAGATCATGCTGATGCGAAACATCCCCTCCATCGAGCAGCGACGATCGCGGATCAGGAAGGGCGATCGCGTAGGTCACCGACCGCAGGAAGTCGGCCGTGAGTGCAGCGGTGAGCGTGTGCAGGCGCGCTGCAACACGGGCGGCGTTGCCGACGCGGCGCTGCTCGTCGATGCCGCCCAGATCCTCGACGGCGTCGAGCAACACCTCGCTGACGTTCAGACGCCTGGTCCCGGCAATCGCGATCGGGATCTGCGGCTCTCTGAGCTGAGCGCGAGCCTCTTCGAGCAGACGCGCCTGCGCGGCTACTCCGTCGAGCGTGATCTCTTCCGACAGAGCCGCGGTCACTCGCGACAGCTTGAGGATTGCGTCGAGCGTATTGCCCGCCTGGCGATCCCGCACCGCCATCATCCTGGCGAAGAGCGCGCGCGATGGATCCACGTGGTAGCGCCAGCCATCCCATTCGACGATTGGACCGCGCGTCTGCGCGTCAGACGGATTGACAATCTCCGGGAGCCCCGACAGTCCCGCGAGGAATGCGCGTTCGGCCGCGGATGCGCCAGACGAAGGTGGAGTAACAGACACGGCGGGCACGAGAACGATGTCGATCCAGCGGGAGACGTCGCCGCCGAAGGATCCCGCGCGATCGAGCGGGATACTCGAGAGCGACTCGACCATCGCCGCCGCCTGCTCTGCGTTCAGCCGGTTCGTCCTCGCGGCGATCTCGATGAGCGCGATGGCGCCCTGGAACTGTGAGAGCGAGGCGAAGGCATGAGAAGAGTCCTCCACGGCACTCAGGTTGTCAGCCGCCCGTACCGCAGCTCTGTACGTCGCAGGGGATCGAATGCCCGCGCGTTCGAGCGTCAGGCACAGCATCGGAAAGCGCTGGAATCCCCGGAGCGCGACGACCAGATCGGCCACAGTCCCCTCTTCCACACCGTCGAACACACGTTGCGCGAACAGCACGGCGTTCAGGCGCACGCGAGGGTCGGCGATGCCCTCCCCGAAGATCACATCGAAGAGGTACGGCGCGTCGATCAGCGTCCCGGCCGGGCGAAGCTCGCGCTCGATGTCGCCGGGCAGATTGAGACTGCCAAAGACCGCGTCCCAGAGATACCGCCACTGCGGCCCGCGTGGCCGGCCCTCGTCGTCGAGAAGGATCCCGGCGACGAGCGGCGTCGGGTCGTAGAGCGGGCGCGAGAACGGGCGGCGTTCCGGCTGAAACCAGGAGTCTTCTCGATTGAACCAGGCGAACACGTCCGAGGGCCGCGCCGCAGGAGGCGTGGACAATCCGATCACGAACCGCGCGCGCGCGGGCTCGATGGCGTCGAGCAGCGCGTAGAAGTACGCGAGGCGCCCGCCCCGCTCGCTCAGAACACGCTCGATGAACAGGTCAGGCGCTGAGACGGAGGCGCCGGCGAGGGCTTCCCACCACGCGACCGCTTCGTCCCCACCGGGCACGACGACGCGGCCGTCGTGAACGCGCAGGCTGCCGCCGTAGGCCGCGAAGGTCGCAGCATTCGAGAGGTACGCGCGGCGCAGGAGCGAGCTGCCTACGAGGTACTGCCGTGTCTCCGCGTCGAGCGAAGAGAGTCCGTAGTACAGGAGCGCCGTCCGGCGATC
>JBFWPD010000363.1:0-4608 GCA_050250175.1 Vicinamibacterales bacterium | reverse complement strand
CGCCCAGAAGGCACATGACAGCGCGAAGGTCTCCGTGGACGCGCTCAAATCGAAGCTGCAGACGCGGATCGAAACGAGCCAGCGCGCATTGAAGGAACGACGGAAGGCGCAGGTCATGAAGCAGGCGGCCGACGCGATCGTCGAGCTGCAGTCGTACGGCGTGGCCTCCACCGCCGACAAGTTCCTCGATCAGATCAAGCAGGAGGTCGCCGAGTCGAAGGCGGCCGTCGAGGTCGCCACCGGGAATCTCGATACCGCCGCCATCGAGCGGGAGCGGACCGCGCGGAAGATCAAGGCGGCGAGCATCCTGCAGCAGTTCGAGGCCGAGATGGGCATCACCGCGCCGCCCACCACGACCGGGACGACCGCTCCCACGGTGGGTCACCGCGTCGGAGAGAAGACAGGCTCGTAGCCACCGTCACTGATGGCTCCGCCGGACGAGAACGACGCGTCGCCTGGCTCCATTCTGCGCGAGCTGATCTTCAATCAGTATCAGGCCATCGTGCTCGGTGGAGCTGCGGCGGCTTCGCTCATCACCGCCAATCCGGTGCCGCTGCTGGTCTGGCTGGGATCGGAGCTCGTGCTGCTCCCGATCCTTGATTCGGGCCCTCTGCGGCGTCTCGTCGCGAAGCGCAAGCTGCAGAGCGCGAGGCACCGGGCTGTCGCGGAGCGATCGAGGGTCATGGCCAGCCTGTCCCCTGCGTACGCCAGGCGGTATCAGGAGATGGTGCGTCTGTGCGGCCTGATCGAGACCAACTACCAGAGCCTCTCGGGGATCTCTCAGGCGTATCTGTCGGAGCAGCGCGAGAAGCTCGACGTCATCCTCCACAGCTATCTCCAGCGACTGACGGCTCTGCAACGCTACGAGCGCATGCCGGCGAGCCGAGATCCCGGAGAGATCGGAGATGAGATTGCACACCTGCAGCGTGAGCTGCAGCGGGACGATCTTCCGGAGCGGGCAAAGGCGGCGCTCGTGAAGAATCTGGAGCTGAAGCAGAAGCTGCTCGCGTCGGTGGAGCAGGTCGAGGACACGGTGAAGACGCTGCTCACCGAGCTCGACTCGATGGAGTCGCTGCTCGAGGTCTTGCACCAGAACTCCATGGCCCTGCGCGATCCTCAGGCGATCTCCCAGGAACTCGACACGATCGTGCGGCAGTCGGAGGAGTCGGAGCGCGTCGTCCGCGAGATGGAGACGCTGCTTCGCAGCGACGTGAGCGGCTGGGCGTCTGACTTTGCGGCGGACGCCGGTCCGCGGTCGTCGCGAGACAGAGACGACCGCGGCCGATCGGTCCGGAAGGCGAAGACACGGTGACGACGACCTTCGACGCGTATCCGAGGTGGGCGAAGCGTCTCGCGCATGGCATCAGGGCGAGGCTCGGCAACACCTTTCTCCTCCACGGCAACACGCATGACCTGGTGCCGGTGCCAAAGAACGCCGGCGACGTCCGGACGACGACCGACTTCGTGCCGCTGACGAAGTTCCTCGCCGACTGGATTTTCGGTCAGCGCGACGTCGTCATCGAGTATCAGCGGGCGAACGGCGCCGTGTTTCACACGCGCGATTCACACAGGCACTTCACCGAGGCGGTGTCGGTGGTGGACGCGGTGCATGGCACCGAGTTCGCGCGATCGCTGCCGCGCGATCCGGTCGCGTTCTGCGCGCTGCTCGACTCATTCCTGAAGCAGGCGATTCACCGCGAGCCCGGGCTTGGTGTGGCGATCCTCCTTCCCTACGCCGAGACTCTCGTGCCGGAATCTTCAGGCGAGGCCAACCCGGAGGACCGGGCCGTCCGCGTCTACGTTCAGAAGTGGGCGACCGATCCTGCGCTGCTCGCCGCGAACATCACCTTTGTGCTCGTGACCGAGAATCTCGCCGATATCACCGGACGGCTGGTGCGTTCGCCGCAGACGGTCGAAGTCGAAGTGGAACGTCCCAACGAACAGGAGCGGCTCGAGTTCCTGGAAGCGGCTCGAAGTGCTGACTGGTTCTCGGCGCGCTCCGACGTGCCCGCGGAGCGGCTGGCGCAACTGCTGTCAGGCCTGACACGCATCCAGCTCCGGCAGATTCTCAGTTCGGTCGACGAGCACAACACGCGCCTCGATGCCAGGGTCCTGCGCGAGCAGAAGAAGACCGTTATCGAGTCGGAATGCTACGGCCTGCTCGAGTACGTCGAGACTCGCTACGGCCTCGACATGGTGGCCGGACACGACGGCGTCAAGGCGCGTCTTCGCCGCGCCGCCCAGGCCATCCTGGCGGGACGCCTTCAGGGCGTGCCCATGGGCTATCTGATCGCGGGCCCGGTCGGGTCGGCGAAGACGTTCCTGGTCAATTGCTTCACGGGCGAAATTGGCTTCCCCTGCGTGAAGTTCCTGAACTTCAGGTCGCAGTGGCAGGGAGTCACGGAGGGCAACCTCGAGAAGATCCTCAAGGTGCTGCACGCGATGTGGCCCGTCGGCGTGATCATCGACGAAGCGGACGCATTTCTCGGCGACAGGAACCAGGAAGGCGATTCAGGCACGTCGAACCGGGTCTTCGCGCAGCTCGCGTCGTTCATGGGCAACACCGAGTACCGCGGGAAGATCGTCTGGTTCCTCATCACATCGCGTCCCGACCTGCTCCCGGTGGATCTCAAGCGGCAGGGCCGCGCCGAAGAACACCTGGCGCTCTTCTATCCGCAGAACGACGAGGAACACGACGCGCTCTTTCGCATCATGCTGAAAAAGAGCGGGCTGAAGACACCTGCGACATCGATCAAGCAGGTCACGGACGATCCGGGCGGGCTGTCGGGCGCCGATATGGAGGCGATTCTCGCGAGAGCCCTCCTGGTCGCCGACCTGGATGCCGACGGCCGGCCGATCGCGTCGATCGAGGCGTTGCGGCAGACATTCGCCGATTTCATCCCGGCGACCAGTCAGCTGGAACGGGAACTGCAGATCCTGGCGGCCGTCCAGGAGTGCACGTCGCGCGAGGTCTTGCCCGATCCATACAAGGACATGGATCGCAGCGAAGTCTTCGCAAGACTGAACGAGCTGAGAGCGCTGCTCCGCACGTGAACGCTTTCGTGAGCCTCGTGCAACTGCCGTGCATCTCGTGTCCGTGAGTTTCGTTTCGCCTTCGCGTGTTTCGTTCGCCTTTCGCATGTTTCGTGTTCGTGCCTTCGTGCCTTCGTGTTTGTTGATTTCGTGACTCTCGTGTCTCGTCGTTGGAGGGCAATGTGTCGAGGACTCCGCTAGTCGATTCTCTTCGCCGTGCATTCCGGCTGGCCGCCCTGTCAGTCCGCCGCCGGTCTGGTACGCCGCCGCTCGACGAGCTGATCGAGATCTCCTATAGCCGGCGTCGCTTCCTCCGCGACTCGGCAGTGCTTTCGGCCGCGGCCCTTGCCGCCTCCTGCCGCCAA
The DNA here is from genome assembly GCA_050250175.1 of Vicinamibacterales bacterium. GTDB lineage: Bacteria > Acidobacteriota > Vicinamibacteria > Vicinamibacterales > CAVVIG01 > JBFWPD01. Next base: position 1,210 of record JBFWPD010000363.1, on the reverse strand, counting down.
CCGACCGCTCCCCCGCCGGCGACGTCGACGACATCCCCAGGGCCGCCGCCCTCGATCGGCGGCCCGCGGATCGCGATCGTTGGTGCCGGGGTCGCCGGCCTCAACGCAGCCTACAAGCTGCAGCAGGCGGGCCTGACGGCGAAGGTGTTCGAAGGCGCGAACCGAACCGGCGGACGGATGTTCACGGCGCGCGACCTGCTCGGGGCGGGGCTCACGACCGAGCTGGGCGGCGAGTTCATCGACAGCACTCATGAAGAAATGCTGGCGCTGATGGAGGAGTTCGGCCTCGAACAGCTCGACACCCTCGGGCCCGGATCCGAGTCACTCAAGCCGGAGACGTACTTCATCAACGGACGCCACTACACGCAGGCGGAGGCGGCGCGGGCCTTCGTCCCGCTGGCATCACAGATTCTCGAGCACTACGACTCGATGGGCGAGATCGTCAACTACGAGGTCGAAGGAGGCGGCGCCGCGTTCGACAAGATGTCCATTGCCGAGTATTTCGACAGCATTGGCGCCACGGGCTGGATGCGCGACCTGCTGGAGACGGCATACGTTACTGAGTACGGACTCGACGTCGGCGATCAGTCAGCCCTCAACTTCCTCTTCCTCATCGGCACCGGCGATCTGGAGAACGAAGAGGAATGCGCGCTGCTCGGCGAGAGCGACGAGCGCTACAAGGTCCGCGGCGGTAACCAGCAAATCGTCGACGAGCTCGCGCGGCGCGTCGCGCCGCAAATCCAGACGCTGCACCGGCTCGAAGCCCTCAGGAGCACGGGTGAGTCGTTCACCCTCACCTTCCAGACGGGCGGCACACCCGTCGAAGAAGTCGCCGACGTCGTCGTGCTCGCCATCCCGTTCACGCTTCTACGGGACGTGAACGTCCAGGTGGATATGCCGGAGGTCAAGGCAAGGGCGATTCAGCAGCTCGGGTACGGCGCCAACGCCAAGGTCCTGGTCGGGTTCCGCAGCCGCCTGTGGGAGAAGCAGGGATACTCGGGCGGCACGTACAGCGACGAGACGTTCCAGCTTGCCTGGGCGAACAGCTATCTGCAGGCAGGAACCGAAGGCGGTTTGACACTTTACTCAGGCGGTCAGGTTGCGCACGAGGCCGGCAAGGGGACAGCCGAGGAAGCCGCGACGCGTCTCATGCAGGGCATCGAGCGCGCTTATCCAGGCGCGACACGCGAACGCAACGGCCGCGTCTCAC
>JBFWPD010000362.1:0-4630 GCA_050250175.1 Vicinamibacterales bacterium | reverse complement strand
CCGCGTTTCCCAGCTCATCAGAGCTGGACTGAAGTCAGCCCGAAGCCCGCGTTTCGACGGCCAGATCTATTCGCAGGCGCTCGTACTGGCTGAACACCCCCAGGGATGTCCCCGGGGGATCGGAACGGAGGGCGGTATGCCGACCGGGATCATCGCACGGCTCCTCATCGACAAGGGATTCGGGTTCATCCGCGACGAGGGCGGCATCGAACACTTCTTTCACCGCAGCGCGGTGCGAGGCGCGGTGTTCGAGCTCTTGCGCGAAGGACAGCGCGTCGAGTTTACGCCGGAGGATTCCGGGAAGGGCCCGCGCGCTGGTGACGTTCGACTGATCGAGGGCTGAGTCCCTCTCCTCTGGTCATGCCGGCCCGGATTCTCGTCCGGGCCGGTTCTCCTCCCCAGTTTCAGCCTCTATCCTTCCGAGCGGACGTTTCCGGCACGAGGTCCCTTTGCCGAGGGCTCTTCGTCGAACGCGACGCGCTGTCCCTCGGCAAGCTGGTCGAAGCTGCCGTTTACGGCGCTGCGGTGGAAAAACCATTCCTGACCGCCGTCATCACGAATGAAGCCGAATCCCCGGTCTCGAACAAGCCGCTTGATTGTGCCGCCTGGCATGACAGTCTCCTTGGGCACGGCGCCCAAGCGCCGATCCGATCGTCGTTGAAGGCTTGCGAGCACCGGTTGCGTCGGAGACGGAGGGCCGGCACGAGGCTGGAAACCGCCAGGGCGGCGGTGCGCCGGATTCGCAGAGCCGCCAATGAGGTGGCGACCCTGCGGCCGGGGGAGGTGCCGGCTATTGACCGGCCACGTTGACAGTGATCGTGGAGCACAGACCTTCCTGGGTTCTGTGCAGGTCGTCACCGATCTGGAGCGTCAGCCGATGCTGTCCCGGCGGAAGCATCATCTCAATCTCGTTGTTGCCAGTGCCGAAATGGACCCAGGGATCCGCCTTTGGAATCGCTGTGCCAACGGGCAGACAGTCGGTGTCGATCGCCACGTGATGATGGCCGAGTCCTTCGCGCGCCGTCGTGAACTCGCCGGGAGGCACCGGAGAGATTTCATACTCCTCGACTCCGAACCGCAGCGTCACCGGACTCGTTACCTCCGCACCGTCCTGTGGCTCGACGAAGAACACCCGCCGTTCCGCGGCTGGAGGTGGCGTCGCAGGCTCTGCGGCAGCGGGCGTTGCCTCTTCTGCGGGCGGCGCTTCCGACCCACCACACGCCGCTACGCCGGCCAGCGCAACCGGCAGCGCAAGCATCGCGGCCCATCTGGAAACCTGGGACTTCAAAACGTGCCTCCTGACGTTCATGTGTCGCATCTCCTTTGTCGACAGTCAGTTGAATGGCCTTGCACTCGACTGTCTGGTCAGACCCACACATTCTCGTCCCGGCCGAGCCAATGTGCAACCCTTTCGCCACCAGCCGGCGCGCGCGTGAACCGACTGTAGTCAGGCTCTGAAGCTCAGCGGCGGAGCGAGAACCAGCGGCGCCGCCGCGCTTCACGCAAACGACCGGTGCCAGGCTCCAGTGAGAGCACACGTGATGCCACATCGGCGGCGAATTCGGCGTCGGCAGTCAGGGTGACCGACGCGAAGCGCCTCGAGGCCGCCAGGTCGCGAACCTGACGCGCGAGCGCAGACAGCTCGTTGCGCGCAATTCCGGCGGAGGGATGCTCGAGGAGCAGGATCTCGGGATTGAAGGCGAGCGCCCGTGCCAGGCGAACCCTCGCGCGCGCGAGCGGACCCACGTCGGCAACACGCCTGGCGCGATCGTCGAGCGCCAGACCGACGTCATCAGCGAGCGCGTGCGCCTGCCGCTCGATGTCCGGACCGGGGGGCTCGATCTCCAAGGAGAACGACATCGACAGGTTCTGGACGACTGTCAGCGAATCGAGCATTACCGCCCGCTCGCTGAAGATACCGAATCGATCGGCTGCCGCCAGCCACGCGTCTGCATCCGCAATCTCGCTCGTCGCGCGGCCGAAGGCCCGCACGGTGCCCTGCTCGGGAAGGGTGGCGCCAGTCACGAGGTTGATGAAGACCTCCGCCCCAGGCCCATCGAGTCCGACGATGGCCGTCTGCTCACCGGCTGCCAGGGCGAATTGTTCGATACGGAGAGGCCGAAGGCCACCGTAGTTCTTGACGACGGCGGTCAGCTCGAGGATGGAACCGCTCACGGTTCCAGAAGCTGGTTGACCTCGTCGACGACGCGGCTCGAAGCGGAGAGCGCGTCGATCTCGATCTTGAGCGTCGCCAGATTGCAGGCCACTGCGCCGTAGGCAATCATCGAGTGCACCGTCGGCGGAAGCACACCCGTATCCACGCTGGCGCCCAGGATCGCGGCACCCATCGTCACCAGCATGGCAATCGGTCCCCAGGAGAACACGGGTCGCCGGGCGAGAGAGATCCGGCTGACGAACTGACGGTAGGTGGGCTGATCGGCAGGGTGTCCGCCTTCAACGAGGGCGTCCTTGACAGCCTTCCCCTTGCCGATCAGATAGAACATCATCATCGAGTGGGCGAGCAGGATGACCATCGTCGAGAAGATGCCGAAGGTCACATGACGGGCGATGCTGGTGGTGTCCGAGGCGGTCAGCCCGAACACGGCAGCCGTGATGATGCCAAGCAACCCGATACCGACTGTCGTGACCAGCGCCTGACCCACGCGTCTCTCCACTTCGACGGCCGTCACAGTGGCGGGGCCGTCACGTCTGCACCGAGTATGGCCGATTGCCCTCGGCCTGATCCACCGTCGCCCTTCGTGACCGACTGGGTGAAACGTCTGGGCGAGAGACGTCACGACGGCCAGCGAGGTCTCGATGTCGCGACCGGCCGCGGCCGGCATGCCATCGTCCTCGCGCGGGCCGGCGTTCACACGTTCGCGGTCGATCGCAGCTTCGAAGCCGTCAGGGCGGCGTCGAGTCTCGCCACGGCCCAAGGACTCTCCATCAATGCGTGGTGCGCGGACCTGACCACTGCGCCGCTGCCCCGAAGCTACTTCGACATCATCGTCGTCGCACGCTATCTCGAGCGCGCGCTGTTCGACGCGCTCGGCGAGGCGCTGCGTCCCGGCGGCACACTACTCTACGAGACCTTCACGACACAGCAACCGCTCCACGGACGCGGCCCGACCTCGCCAGACCACCTGCTGCGTCCGGGAGAGCTCCTGACTGCATTCCCTGGTCTCGATGTAATCGTCTACGAAGAAGTAGGAGACCCGGACGCCGTCGGACGGCTCGTGGCTCGACGACCTCGACGGCGATGATGCGCAGCCTTGAGGGCCTCGAAGGCGGAAGGCGCAAGGGACACGGCGCCAGGAGCCGCCGCCGTGTGCGCGTCGTCGGCATGAAAGTCGGAGCCCCCGCTCACGGCGAGGTCCAGTTCCGACGCCATGGCCAGATAGCGCTCGGTGTCGGCTGCCGTGTGCTTCGTGTGATAGGCCTCGAGCGCGTCGAGTCCGTTCGACGCCATGCCGGGAATCCACTGATCGCGAGCGAGGAGGCCGGGGTGCGCGAGAGAAGCAATTCCGCCGGCCTCGTGGATCCGTTCGAACACTTCCGACGGAGGTGCACCCATGCGAGGCACGAACGCGGGACGTCCGGTCGCAAGCCATTTCTCGAACGCCTCGGCGAGGCTTGTCACGTGCCCGACACGCACCAGTTCTCTCGCAATCCACGGCCGTCCGGCGGCGCGAGACGGATCCTGCAGCGCAGGAGCGAGAATGGCGTCGGCGTCGAGCGGCACGCCGCTGGCCGCGAGCCGATCGAGCATCGCACGAAGGCGGTCGATCCGGCGCTCGCGCTGAACCGCGAGGAACTCCTGCAACGGCTGCGAGCCGACGTCGATGAAATAGCCGAGAACGTGGACGTCGCGTCCTTCGCCGACCGCCGTGATCTCGATTCCCGGCACGAACTCGATCCCGCGTGAGTCGCACTCGTGCCTGACACCGGCGCAACCTGCCACGGTATCGTGATCGGTCACGCTCAGGACGGTGACGCCATTGGCCGCCGCGCGCGCAACGAGCTCGGCGGGCGTGCAGCGTCCGTCGGATGCGGTCGTATGTGTGTGAAGGTCGATCAACGGCGTGCGCGCGCTGGTGCCGGGCGGGCGGCACCGCGCTTGACGCCAAGACGCTCGCGCAACGCTCGATACTCGCCGATCAGGAGGTCGAGGTGTTCGCGCTCTTCGCGCGCGAACTCGAGGAAGATCTGCTTGCCCTCCGAGTCCTCGAATCGTTCGCCGTACTTCTTGAAGAACTTGTGCGAGCCGCGCTCGCACCTGATGCCGATGAGCAGCGCCTGCTGATCGTTGACGCCCTTCCGCAGCTTGTCCGCACCCTCGGCGAAGAGTCCGGATGCGGCGCCTTTGAAGAAGAGAAACGTCGGATACGACTCGAGCTGTGAATCCTCGGACAGCAGCTGGGCGTAGCGCCGTTCGAGCGTTCCGAGGTGCTCGCGCTCCTCACCCGCCAGCCGCTGGAACACTTCCCGCCCACGTTCGTCCGTCGTGAGATCGGCGGCGCGCGTGTAGAACTCGAGACCGCTTCTCTCGGTCGCGATCGCGATCCTGAGCGCGTCGCGGGCGAACACCACCTCCGTCGTCAAACCGTGGAGCATGGCGGACGGCTTGCCG
>JBFWPD010000361.1:0-4634 GCA_050250175.1 Vicinamibacterales bacterium | reverse complement strand
CGGCGTCCTGTTCGTCGTCGAAGAAGTCCTCGCGGCGTGGGACGCGGCAGTCCTCGGCTCAATCGTGCTCGCTGCAGTATCCGCGGTGGTGACGACGCGTGTGTTCCTGGGCGACGCGCCGCTGTTTCAGGTGCCGGAGTTCAGCGCGATAGCCGATCCACGCGAGGCGTTGATGTTTGTCGCGCTCGGTGCGGGCGCCGGTCTCTTTGCCGCAGTCTATGTGCACGGCGTGGCGTTCGTGCGCCGTCGCGTCAGCTCCACTTCGCGTGTGCCCCCTGGCGTGGCGCCGCTTGTGGCCGGGTTGCTGGCAGGAGCGGTGGGCGTCTGGCTGCCGGAGGTGCTCGGCCCGGGATACCGGGCGATGGACTCGGCGCTGCACGGTCAGTACCTGTGGCCCACGCTGGCGTTGCTGGGCCTGGCCAAGCTCGTGACAGCCATGGCGGCCTTTGGGGCTGGCGTGCCTGGTGGACTGTTCGCGCCTACGTTGTTTCTCGGAGTGATGCTGGGAGGCACCGTTGGGGCGCTCGCTCCGGCGGCGCTTCCGTTTGCGGCGAGCCCGCCGAGCACGTACGTCCTTGCGGGCATGGTGGGCGTTTTCGCCGGCGTGTTCAGAGCGCCCATGAGCGCAATCTTCATGGGGTTCGAGTTGAGTGCCACGTCGGCGATCATCGTGCCGGCGATGATCACCGCCACGCTCGGGTACTTGACCGCTCGACAGCTGCACCGGCAGTCGATCCTCGACCTCGTGGCCGAAGACGAAGGCGCCGTGCTTCCGTCGGCCCGCACCGAGCGAGAGGCGGAGCCGATGCGGATCGAAGTCGCCATGCAGTCGTCGACGTTCATACTCGCCGAAGGCAGCGAAACGGCCGCCGCAGTCGGCGCCCGGGTGCGCGGCGGCGCCGGCAGTCCAGCGACGCCGATAGTGATCCGCGCATCGGGCGCGTGGTGCACGATCGACCCCCACGCCCTCGAAGCGACGACGGCCAACGGCAGCGGGCAATTGCTCATCGGTCAGCATCCAGATCTCCGCCCGCTCGCGGTGGTGCACCCGGATGAACCGCTCGACACCGCCCTTCGCCATCTCGCGCGGAACCCGGTACTCCCGGTTGTCTCGCGTCTCAATCAAGGTCAGCTCCTCGGGGTCGTTACGCTTGCCGGTATACATCGCGCGTACGGGCTCAGTGAAATGCAAACGATCACGTGAAGCCCGCTACGCCAGGAAGTTCGCGGAGCCAGTGTAGGGAGCCCCATCAGCCGCAGGAGGAGTGCGACCAGCTCTTACTCGTACGTTCCTGCACCGTGGGAATTGCGATCTGACTGAGCCGGTTTGGCTGTGCTGCCATGTAAATTGTGCACGCAGAGACTGGAGCTTTGCGGGCCGGCTCAACCACTTGGCCGCCTGAGTTGACTCTCCATAAGGTGCCGCAAATGAGCACGTTGCGTTGTGTTCTTTGTGCGCTCTGCAAAGCGCGGCACGTTGGTTGCCCTCTATACCAGCGCTTGAGCTGTCAAAGCTCATGTATGGAGGTGTGGAATGACACTCGGCAAGGCGACTACGGTTGCCGTTGGCTTCGTTGCTGCGATGGCGATTGGCGTTTGGGTGGGCCCGTACATCACGGATCGCGACTCCGTTGTCACGGAGCCGTTGGCCGGGACTGCAGTTTCATCGACCGAGAGCGACAAACCCGCAATTACGCCCGAAGCGGCTCCGGCTCGTCGATCCGCTCGGCGGGTCGACGAGCCGGTTGACACGATAGCGGCGGTTTCGGTGTCAGCGCCGGAACTTCACGCGCGGCTCAAGCCGATCCTGAACCGGGGTGCGAACGTTGCCATCGCGTCAGAGGAGTTTCAGGACGCGACGCAGTTCGCGGCGGTGGCGCATGCGGCGCGAAACACCGGAATTCCATTCATGGTGCTCAAGCATCGCGTGCTGAATGAGGAGATGAGTCTGGCTGACGCGATTCGTGCGTCGAAGACAGAGATCAACGCCGAGATCGAAGCCGACCTGGCCGTGGCGGCGGCGCGATCGGATCTGGCTACGTTGGCACCAGCGCAGTAGCGCACGACAGGACGCGTGCGCGGGATGAGCGCCTCGAACGGCGCTCATCCCGCGTCGGCTGTGAAGGACAACCGACAGCGATGAACATCCTGGATGGGGTGTCTGGGACGATTTCCGACCCTGGTGGATGTCCACCTCCGTTCCTGCGGCTACGGCGGACAGCCTTCGCGTGATGCTCGCGTGGTTTGCTGGCTTGCCAGCCGTAGCCAGCGAGCGAAGCGAGTAGTTTGGCGAAGGCTGGCGGAGAGAGTGGGATTCGAACCCACGGTAGAGTTTCCCCTACACACGCTTTCCAAGCGTGCTCCTTCAACCACTCGGACATCTCTCCGTACTTGTAGAGGCAACAGTTTACGGGCCAGTGGCTGAGCCCGAAACATCAATTGTGTCAGACCTCCTGATATCCCGCGAGCACTTGCAGCGCGTTGGCCCCGCTTGGCGACCGCGGTTCGGCGACACAACAGACGTCTCAGTATAGAACACGCGCCGGGCGCCCACGGCTCGGGCCGACCGTATCCGCACTCGTCATGCTGATCCGGCCGGGAACCTCTAGCCTTCGTGCTTCATGCGCTCCTGACAGGCAATCTCGCGTTCGCTGGGAGGATCGAGCGCGGTGCCGCCGGCCTTGATCTCACCGTCGCGCTCGTAGTGTCCGATCACGATGCCCGTGCTCGAGACGCGCGATCGTGTCAGCTTGTAAGCGTGCGGCGCCGAGCCGTCGGCAAACAGCTTCTTGCCGCCCCCGAGCACGACCGGAACGGTGAAGAGCGTCATCGCGTCGACGAGGTCGTTGGCCAGGAGCGCATGAACGAGCTCGGTGCTGCCTTGGGTGACGAGATTGGGGCCGTCTTCGTCCCGCAGGCGCTTTACGCCGGCGATGTCGCGCAGGAGCACCGAGCCCTGCCAGCTCGTATCGACCTCGCCTGAGCGCGAAACCGCGTACTTCTTGATCGTGTTGAAGACCTTCGCGATGCCGCCATCGGGCGCATCTTCGTCGTAGTACGGCCAATACGCCGCGAAGATCTCGTAGGTCTTGCGGCCGAGCAGGAGATCGAATTTCTCACTGAAGAGGCGGTCAAGCTCCTCGCCGAACTCCTGATCGAAATAGGGCATCACCCAGCCGCCGAACTTGAACCCCCTGGTCGGATCCTCGGTCGGTCCGCCCGGCGCCTGGATGACGCCGTCCATGGAAACCTGGGCGCCGACGATGATTTTCCGCATGTCCTCCTTCTGTGCGGAAGGACCGCACGTCGACGCCCCTCTGCCCGCGTGTCCGGACTACTCCGATGCCTCCGAAAAGATGGTGAGCAGGAAACCGCTCGGATCGACGACCTCGAACGCGCGGCTCTTCCACTCCGTGTCGTGAGGCTCCGACTTGAGCGTGATGCCGGCGTTCCTGGCCCGCCTGGCAATCTCGTCGACGTTGCCCGGCGTCGTCGAGATGGACAAACGCACGCCGATTCCCTTCGTGCGGTCGCGCCCTTTCTTCCAGTCGTCCTGGTTCAACCCGATCTGGTTCCTGCCCGCTCGCAGCATCACGCCGAGCAGCGTCCCGTCCTCTTCCCACCGGTCGTCGATCGCGAAGCCGAGCGCCTCGTAAAAACCGATGCTCTTCTGCAAATCGTCGACAGTCAAGGTGGGAACGATAGCGCTGATCTGCACGGCTTCTTGCGTTGTCGCCACGACAGCCTCCTTTGTCTTGTCTTGTTTCGTTCAACCGCAGGCTAGCGGGCCCGTCCCCTATCTTCAAGCGCGGCCGCGAAAAAATCTTGTGGGGCAAGTGCTCCCGCATCAGTCGGTGTTCGCCCTCGTGTGTGCGCGCAAGCGATGCGCCGGATTGTGATAGGACTGTGATACGTCAGGCCGTCCTTGCCGAAATGCGCGAACCAGATTCGCGCCGATCTCAGGCCGGCGAGCCGACAGAAGGGTGAAGATGAAAGGGCCACGCACCGTGAAACCTGATGTGCGCGTCTTCCCGGATGCCGACACGCTGGGTCTTCGGGCGGCCGAGGCGGTAGCGGAAACAATCAACGCCGCCGTCCGATCGACGGGGAGATGTTTCCTGGTCCTGTCGGGCGGGAGCACACCGCGCATCCTCTACGGCGTGCTGGCGTCGCAGTTCCGCGATCAGATTCCGTGGGAGCGCGTGCACCTGTTCTGGGGGGACGAGCGGTATGTCGCGCAGACCGATGCACACAGCAATTACCGGATGGCGGCTGCAGCGCTCCTCGATCACGTGCCCTGCCCGGCTGCGAACGTGCATCCGATGCCGACGCACCTGACGGCCGCCGACGCCGCCGCACGAGAATATGAAGCGACGCTGAGGCGCTACTTTTCCAGCGAGTCGCCACGGTTCGACCTGGTGCTTCTGGGGCTCGGGACAGAGGGACATACCGCCTCGCTCTTCCCGGGATCCTCAGCGCTCGCAGAGCGGACACGATGGGTGGTCGCCGTGACCGTCCCGGCCGAACCGCCAGTGCGCCTGACACTCACCTTGCCCGCGCTGACTGGATCAGCCCACACATACGTTCTCGTGACCGGAGCCGACAAGGCACGCGCGCTCCACGACGTGCTTGCG
>JBFWPD010000360.1:0-4663 GCA_050250175.1 Vicinamibacterales bacterium | reverse complement strand
CAAAAAAGAACAACAGCCTGCGCCAGGATGCGCGGGTCTCGCGGAGTGCCATCCGGAGGACGAATGTCAGCGACGTCACCGCGCGTACGCCCCGGCAGGATCGACTACGCGGCCGTCTCTCAGGACGAGCCGCTCGTCAGCGATTGCCGCAAGCTCGCTGTCGTGCGTTACGAGGACGAGCGTCGCACCCCGCGATCGGTGCACGGTGTGCAGCAGCTCCATGATGTGCCGTCCGTTCCTGCTGTCGAGGTTTCCGGTCGGTTCGTCTGCCAGGACGATGGGCGGGTCGTTGGCGAGCGCTCTGGCCAGCGCGACGCGCTGCTGTTCCCCGCCAGAGAGCTGCGACGGATAGTGATGCGCCCTCCCGGTCAGTCCTACTTCCTCGAGAAGGGCATCCGCCCTGCGTCCCGCATTCGGGGCGCCGGAGATCTCCATGGGGACGACGATGTTCTCGTACGCCGTCAGCGACGGGATCAGGTGGAAGAACTGAAAGACGAAACCGATCTTCTCGCCGCGCAGGCGAGCGAGCGCGTCTTCGTCGAGCTTCGTGATGTCCACACCGTCGATCACGACAGATCCCGTTGTCGGTGCATCGAGACCGGCGAGCAGGCCCAGCAGCGTGGATTTGCCGCTGCCCGACGGCCCGACGATGGCGACGAACTGCCCCTTGGGAATGGTCGTCGTGAGCGGGTGGAGAATCGTCAGAGGCTCGCCGCCGCTCGATACCGTCTTCGAGACCTCCCGGAGTTCGATCATGAGGCCGTGGACGTCCCCGCGGGCCGTGGTGATGCCATGCCGTGCCCATCCTGGAGCAACGGGCTGACAGCATCCCAGACGTGATTGGCGACGATGCGCGTGCCTTCCACGTTGGGATGAATGCCGTCCGACTGGTTGAGATCGCTCATGCCGGCGACGTCCGCGAGAAGAAATGGAAGAAGCACCACGCCGTACTCCTTTGCGAGCGACGAGTAGACCTCGCGGAACGCTCTCGTGTACTCGGCGCCAAGATTTGGTGGAGCTTCCATGCCGGCGAGGACCACTGCTATCTGGCGTGACTGGGCGCGCTCGATCATGGCGGCAAGGTTTGCGCGGAGATCCGCGGGAGGCAGACCGCGGAGGCCATCGTTTCCTCCCAGGGCGACGATCAGCACACGCACGTCGCCTTCGAGCGCGAGGGCCAGCCGCCTCAGCCCTCCCGCGGATGTGTCGCCGGACACACCGGCGTTGACGACCTGGAAGTCGAGACCTTCCTGGTCGATTCGCTCCTGCAGGAGCGCCGGAAACGATTCATCCGGATCGAGGCCCAGGCCGGCCGTCAGGCTGTCTCCCAACGCGACGATACGTGGACGGCTTTCGCGCGACGCGGCTGGCGCACTCGCGTCGGGCGTTTCCGTAGCCGGCGCCGAGGTCTCGACGGGGGCGCCGTTCTCAGGTGGACCGGAAGCGTCGTTGTCGCTGCAGCCCGCCATGAGGATTGCAGGGAGAAAGCACGAACAGGCGACGATCTTCCGCCACGTCAAGTGCATGGTGATTGCAATATTCTACCGTGATGCACACTGCCGGCCGCCGCCCTTCAGAGACGCTCGACGTCGCCACGCGACGGACTCATCTGCACGACAGCGCGAAGTTCTCCGGAGGGACGATTGCCTCGCTGATCGACGCGCAGCGCTCTCGTGCGATCCGCGTGGCCGAAGGGCTCTGGCGGCGGGACGCTGGCGTCTGGAGCAACGACCCGAAGGTGCGGCAGGCGATTGCCAACCGGTTGGGATGGATGGTGGCGCCGCCGTCGATGCTGCCGGCCCTCGAGCGCGTGCGTGCGTTCGCGGACAGGGTGCGCCAGGACGGATTCACGGATGTCGTGCTGCTCGGAATGGGCGGGTCGAGTCTTGCGCCCGAGGTGCTTCGCGCGATCGTGGGCGTGCAAGCCGGCTGGCCCAGCCTTCATGTGCTCGACTCGACCGATCCGGCCGCGGTGCTCGCCGCGCATACGCCGCCGGCGACGACGCTGTATCTGCTGGCGAGCAAGTCGGGTACGACGATCGAGCCCAACTCACTCGCGGCCTACTTTCAACAGCGTCTATTGCGGGAGGGCGTGTCGTCCTGGCAATCGCATTTCGTCGCGATCACCGACGAAGGCACTGCGCTGGCGCACCGTGCGCGCACCGAAGGGTTCCGGGATGTGTTCATCAATCCCTCCGACATCGGCGGACGCTTCTCCGCCGTGTCCCTCTTTGGTCTCGTGCCGTCGGCCTTGATGGGTCAGGACGTGGCAGCGATGGTCGACTGGGCGGCCGCGATGCTCGAGGTCGCGGCGCCTGGCAGCGGCGATGTCTCGACGAATCCGGCCGTCGGCCTTGGGCTACTCATGGGCGCCGCGGCGCGGGCTGGCCGCGACAAGCTCACGCTGCAGATGTCCCCCGCGCTCTCTGCCTTCGGCCTGTGGGTCGAACAACTGGTTGCCGAGAGCACGGGCAAGAACGGCGTCGGTATCGTTCCAGTCAGTGGCGAACCGCCGGCAATCGCCGATAGCGGCCGCGACCGGGTGGTTGTCCGGCTTTGCGCCGGGTGGCTCGGCGAGAAGCCAGCGGCGCCGGTGAACGGTGACGCTCCGACGGCGACGTTCGTGGTACCTGAACTGGCGGCGCTCGGTGCGGAGTTCGTGCGCTGGGAGATCGCGACCGCGGTTGCGGGTGCCTTGCTGGACGTCAATCCGTTCGACGAACCGAACGTGCAGCAGGCGAAGGATGCGACGCGGGTCCTGCTGGCCGAGCATCGTGCGAATGGCCGTCTGCCGATGCCGGAGCCTGACAGGTCCCACGAAGGCGTGGCACTCAGTCTGTCCGTCGCAGCACGTCATCGGCTCGGCGCCGACCCGCCAGACCAGTTTCTGAAGACAGCCGGTTCGGGCGACTACGTCACGGTTCTCGCCTACCTGGGTCCGTCCGCCGAGACCGACGCCGTGCTGAACGACTTCCGTAGCGCGGTGGCCGTTCGAACCGGACTCGCCACGAGTGTCGGCAAGGGGCCGCGGTATCTCCACTCGACCGGCCAGCTGCACAAGGGCGGGGCGAACACCGGCGTCTTTGTCCTGGTGACGGCGACGCCGGCGCAGGACCTCGAAGTGCCTGGCGAAGCCTTCTCGTTCGGCACATTGGAGCTTGCCCAGGCGCTTGGCGACTTTTCCTCGCTGGATGGCACCGGGCGACGCGCGCTGCACGTGCATCTGCCGGCTCCGGATGCCGGCCTTCTGCGCCGCTCACTGGATCGTCTACTCACGGCGCTGGCCCGCCGGTAACGCGCGCTATACTCCCCCCGTGCCTTCGACGTCGCTGCAGGCACTGCTCGCACGTGCCGCCGGCGTGCTGGAGCGAGGTCGTGGGCAGGAAGCCGTCCAGCTCCTCGCTCCTGCCCTCAGATCGTCCACGCTGACGCGCGACGAAGAGCTCGCGATTCGCGCGGCGCTCGCCGATGCGTGGCTGCAGCTCGATGATCTCGATCAGGCGGCGTCGGCACTCGGTCGCGCCCCCGATACATTCCGTGAGCCCGTCTCGCCGGGCCGATTGTCCGCGCTCTGGCGGCTTCATGGCGCGCTGGCCTCCGCGCGCGGCGAGCAGTCGCGCGCGATCGCTCTCCACGGTCGGGCGTTGAAGCAGGCCGAAGTCGCGCACGACTCCCGCCTGATCGGGCTCGCCCACTACGAGCTCGGGCAGTGCTACCGGCTGATCGGCGACCTGGACACCGTCCGGGAGCACATCACGAAGGCAGCCTCCGCGTTGCTCGCGGCTGGCGCGCGCCGCCATCTGGCCCTCGTGCACTCGATGTCCGGGATTCTGCTCGCCCAGCAGGGACGCTACGACGAAGCGATGGTCGCGCTTCGTCAGGCCGAGAGCATCGCGACGACCGCCCATGCGGACGACGTCGTGGCGACGGTCTGCGGGAACCAGGCGAATGTCCTGATGATGGAGCACCGGTACGAACAGGCGCTCGTGCTCGCCGAACGCAGCGTGGCGCTCCACGAAGCGCACGGCTCCGGACATGGCCTCGCCGTGGCGCTTGCGACGCTGGGACAGATCTACGTGAGGCTGTGCAACCTGACGCGCGCCGAGCAGGCGCTGCATCGCGCGCTCGACGTCAGGAGCCCGATTCAGTTCCACGAGACGACAGGCGCGGTGTTCGACACGCTCGCGCAGATTCATCTGATCCGCGGCACCTACGACATGGCCACGGAATATCTCGGACGAGCGAGCGATTCCTACGGCGCATATGGACGCCAGACGAGCCGCTGGTATGAGTGGTCGGTGCGCGTGCTCGAAGCGCGTCTCGCGTTGCGCCGCAACGAGTTCGAAGAGGCGATCAGGCTGGCTGACGAGATCCTCGCAGCCGGTGCGCCACCATTCGACGCTCTGCAGTTGACGCTGATCGCTTCGGAGGCACTGATCGCGTCGGGGCGGCTCAACGACGCGCATCAGCGGCTGACGGCGGTCACCGATACGCTCGACCCGCAGGTCGCGCCCGCGGCGTGGGGCGAGTACCTCCGTCTCCGCGGGCGCCTGCATTCCAGAGCGGGCCGCCAGGCGGACGCGTATCACGACTTCGCACAGAGCGCGTCACTGTTCGATCTGCTCGGGGAACAGTACCAGGCGGCCCTGAGTCACCTCACCCT
>JBFWPD010000359.1:0-4663 GCA_050250175.1 Vicinamibacterales bacterium | reverse complement strand
GGCTCATGTCGATCTCAGGCTGCTCGCCGAGGTCGAGGACGGGCCAGTTCTTCACTTCGTGCTGTCCGACCGGAAGCTTCGGCATGCCGTGACGGTTCGGCCCGCCGCTGCCTTCCGGAGGAAGGCAGCGAAACCGGACGTTGACCGCGTCCTTGTGGAGCGCGATCTGCCGCTGGATGTACTGCTGACGGCGGGCGACGAGGTCAGACTTGTCGGACATGGGTGTCAGTGTTTCCCCACGACTACGGCGGCCGGCCGGAGGATGTCCTCGCCGATCGCATAGCCCTCCTTCACGACAGCGACGACGAGGCCGTCCTGTTCTGCGGGGACTGCAGTCGTCGTCACTGCTTCGTGCTGTTGCGCGTTGAAGGGGAGGCCAACCGCAGGGACGCGCTTCACACCGAATCCCTCGAGCTTTGCCAGGAACTGATCGCGCACGAGCGCGACGCCTCGGCCAAGCTGATCGGATGCCGCGGGCGCTCCGTCAACTGCGGCTGACACGGCCCGGTCGAGATTGTCTACGACCTCGAGGAGCTCGGCGAGGACTACACGACGTCCCCGTTCCACTTCGCGTGCGACGTCGCGCCGCAACCGGATTTTCACCTGCTCGAATTCCTCGAGCGATCTGCGATGCCCGGTCATCAGTTCCTGGATCCGGTTCTTCGCATCGGAGAGCTGCCGCTCGAGATCCTCGACGTAGGTGGGCTTGCGACCTGAAGGTTCCTCGACCGCACCGGGCTCCGCGTTCCCGCGCGCCCACCACCGGCGGTCGACCACTCTCACCTGCGGTTCCTGCTTGTCCTTGTCATCCATGTGTTCAGCCATGCGGCCAGCCGGTCCTGGCCATCAATCTTAGTGCCTCCCGCGTGTACTCAGAGTAAGCCGGCTCGAGCACACGGCGCAGGTCGAGGATCGTGGTATACCGATAGAGATGCGGTTCGACTGGATCTCGCGGAGCCTCGCCGGGATCCTCGTATGTCTGTTTGCCCTGGCGCCCGCTGCCGTGGCGCTCTGCGGTAGAGACTGCGGGGCTGTGTCCGTCGAACGCGCTTCGGAACATCACGCGGAGCATCAGCACGACCACGCAAGCCACGGCGTCCCCTCGTCAGGCGACCGTCCATCGCACGATCGCGAGGCACACGACTGTCACACCGATGCGCCGGCGGCGGATGTCGGGACGATTGGCGCCGGACCGCGTCCCTGCACGCATTCGACCTACGAGTCCGATCCGGCGAAGCTGGCGTCAATGGCTTCTGACGCCTTCGCTCTGCACCACGCACTGCCGGCAACCGGTGCGTCACCGGACATCGAGCCTCCGGCACTCGCATGGGCGGGGACGATCCGTCCGGCGATTCCTTCGCAGGAAGTCACCCCTGCTCTCGTCCTGCCCCTCAGGATTTAGCTCCACGCTTCACACGCTCGCAAGTCATCAGTCAGAGCCATGCGATGCCGCTCCGGCGCCGCCGGACGCTGCCGCGTCGCACGTGGAGGTGGACATGTGGAACGTAAGACGAACGGCGTGTGCCGCCGGCGTGAGCCTGTTGCTCGCGCCCGGGGCCCGCGGCAGCGCGTGCGCTCAAGAGGCATCGAGCCCGCCTGCCGGCGTGCCGATGACTCGAGAAGGTTCGGGCACGTCGTGGCTTCCCGACGATTCGCCGATGCACGCACTGCACGCCCGGAAGGGCGCGTGGGACCTCATGCTGCATGGCAGCGGGTTCCTGCAGTATCTGCGTGACGACGGTCCGCGGGGACAGGAGCAGGGCGGGAGCGTCAACTGGATCATGGGCATGGCCCGTCGTCCTGCCGGCATCGGCCGGCTGGGCCTGAAGACGATGATCAGCCTCGAGCCCCTGACGATTCCTGGCTGCGGATATCCGGATCTTCTTGCCTCCGGCGAGAGCTGTGACGGACGTCCCATCGTCGATCGCCAGCATCCACACGATTTGTTCATGGAGCTCGCGGCGGTCTACGAGCGGCCGCTGTGGAGTGACATCGGGGTGCAGATCTATGGTGGACCGGTGGGCGAGCCCGCGCTCGGTCCCGTGGCCTACCCTCATCGCGTGTCTGCGATGGCGAACCCGCTGGCCCCGATTTCTCACCATTGGCTCGATGCCACCCACATCACGTTCGGCGTGGTCACCGCCGGCGTGCATGGACGGGCGTGGAAGCTCGAAGGGTCGTTCTTCAACGGCCGTGAGCCTGACGAGGATCGTTACGATTTCGATCTCGGCGCGCTCGATTCCTACTCGGGGAGGTTCTGGCTGCTTGCGGGACGGTCGCTTGCCTTTCAGGTCTCGGCCGGCCGGCTGCACGACGCCGAAGTCGGACACGACGGCGCGAGGCTCGACGTGGACCGCATCACAGCCTCGGCGACCTATCAACGTGCTGCAGCGAGTGGCCCCGGCTTCTGGTCGTCAACGGTTGCGTGGGGACGAAACAACGAGGCGGGCGAAGCGACCGCCTTCGTGCTGGCGGAAAGCACGGTCAGTGTGGCCGACAGGCACATGGTCTTTGGACGACTCGATGCGGGGCGCAAGGATGCGCGCGACCTCGATCTCGAGGACCTGGATGGCTCGTTCACCATCGTCAAGGTTCAGGCCGGGTATGCTCATTCGTTTCCGATCACCGCTGCCCTCGAGCTGGGTGTGGGCGGAAGCGTCACGCTGAGCGTCGTACCCGATCGGTTGGGTTCGGTGTACGGCGGGCGGACGACTCCGGGGGCCGGGTTATTCCTGTCACTCCGGCCGCGAGGCATGATGATGACAGCCGATGCTCCTCATCACTGAAGCGGGCGTCTTATGGATATGAAGCAAGGCAGGATGTTGAAAATGGCGAGCCAGCCGGCGCTGGTGATCGATCCCGTATGTGGGATGACGATCGAGCCATCGAAGGCGGCCGGTTCGTACGAGCACGAGGGGAAGCGGTACTTCTTCTGCGGAGTTTCGTGCCTGGAGCGATTCAAGGCCAACCCTGGCAAGTATCTCCAGCCGGGCGCTCAGCCTGACGCCAACGCGCACGCCGCCCATGGGCACGGTCGCGCCGAACCAAACGAGGCCGAGGTGCCCGGCGCGACCTACATCTGCCCGATGGATCCGGACGTGAAGTCGGACCGGCCAGGTGCATGCCCGAAGTGCGGAATGGCGCTCGAGCCCGACCTTTCGACGCTTCCTGCGGCGCGCACGGAATACACGTGCCCGATGCATCCCGAGATCGTCCGTGACGCTCCAGGCGCGTGTCCGATCTGCGGCATGGCGCTCGAGCCGCGAACGGTCGCGCTGACGGAGCCCGACAATCCGGAGCTGGTGAACATGACGCGCCGGTTCTGGATTGCTGCGGCGCTCAGTCTGCCTGTGTTCGTGACGACCATGGGCGACATGCTGCTCGGACCGGGCCTCGGCGGACGACTCGACATGCGCGTTGCCAACTGGATGGGACTCGCGCTCGGGACACCGGTCGTGCTCTGGGCGGGCTGGCCATTCTTCGAGCGCGGATGGGCGTCGATCGTCAATCGAAGTCCGAACATGTTCACGCTGATCGCCGCCGGCGTAGGCGCCGCCTACGGTTTCAGCGTGGTCGCCACGATTGCGCCAGGCATGTTCCCGGACGGATTCCGGATGCACGGCATGGTCGAAACCTACTTCGACACGGCGGTGGTCATCACCACGCTCGTCCTGCTCGGACAGGTGCTCGAGCTTCGTGCGCGCGGCCGTACGAGCGCCGCCATCCGCCAGCTGCTTGGCCTTGCTCCAAAGACCGCACGAGTCATACGGCACGGACAGGAGAGCGATATTACCCTGACCGACGTCGTCGTTGGCGACCGGTTGCGTGTCCGGCCCGGCGAGAAGGTGCCGGTGGACGGGGTCGTCGAAGAGGGGAGCAGCTCGGTGGACGAGTCGATGGTCACTGGCGAACCGGTGCCGGTGGAGAAGCTGCCAGGCAGCCGCGTGACCGGCGCGACGCTGAACGGCACCGGGTCGCTGGTGTTCCGTGCGGAGCGGGTCGGCCGCGACACGCTGCTCGCTCAGATTGTGCGCATGGTCAGCGAGGCGCTGCGCACCCGTGCGCCGATTCAACGTCTTGCCGACACCGTGGCGGCGTACTTCGTGCCCGCTGTCGTGGCGACTGCCGTCATCGCCTTCGTGGCGTGGAGTATCTGGGGACCGCCGCCGCAGCTCGCGCTGGCGCTCCTGAGCGCCGTCGCCGTGCTCATCATCGCGTGCCCGTGTGCGCTGGGTCTCGCGACGCCCATGGCCATCATGGTCGGGACCGGACGCGGGGCCCGGTCCGGCGTACTGATTCGCAATGCGGAAGCTCTTGAACGGCTGGAGCGCGTGGACACGCTCATCGTGGACAAGACCGGCACGCTGACGGAAGGAGCGCCAAAGCTGGCGCACATTCTGGTCAGTGAGCCGTTCGACGAATCCACTGTGCTTGCACTGTCCGCCGCAGTCGAGCAGCCGAGCGAGCACCCGCTCGCGCGCGCAGTTCTCGGGGCGGCGAGGGAACGGGGTATCGGAGTGCCGGCGGTCTCGAGCTTTACTTCCAAGACCGGCCGCGGAATCGAAGGCGTCGTGGACGGCCGTGTCGTGCGTTTCGGCAATGCGGACCTCATGCGCGAGGCCGGGGTCGATGTCACGGCGCGTTCGCGCGAGACGGACAGTCT
>JBFWPD010000358.1:0-4686 GCA_050250175.1 Vicinamibacterales bacterium | reverse complement strand
GATCGAGTACCGCAGCCGCATCAGCTCGGCCAGCATCTCGGCGCGCGGAATCACCGGGACCTGACGCCGCGTCGCTTCGACGACTTCCGCGTTCGACGGACGAACCGCCGACGACACCACGACGACCTCTGCATTGCCGACGTGGGCCGCGTCGTGCCCCTCGAACACCTTGATTCCCAGGCTCTCGAGCCGCCTGGTCACCGGCGACGCCTTCGCGTCCGACCCCGACACGACGTAGCCGAGGTTCGCCAGCAGCTCGGCAATCCCGCTCATGCCGATGCCGCCGATGCCGATGAAATGGACGTGCCGCGTCCGGCCTAGCACAATCCGCTTCCCGCCCACTCCGTCCACTCTGTCACCGGCCGGCGAGCGCGAGCGCGCGGTCCACGATCTGCCGGGCGGCATCCGGTCTTGCCAGCGACTTCGATGCCGCCGCCATCCGATCGCGCGTGTCGCGATTGGAAGCCAGCGACAGGATCCGCTCCGCGAGAGCCGGGCCGGTCGCCTCTTCCTGCCTCAGCACCACAGCGGCGCCCGCTCGGGCGACAGCCTCCGCGTTCTTCCGCTGGTGATCGTCGGTCGCCGTCGGCAGCGGAATGAGGATCGCCGGCTTGCCCGCAGCGGCGAGCTCGGCCAGCGTGGTCGCACCGGCGCGGCAGACGATCACATCCGCCTCCCCGATCCGCCGCTCCATGTCGTAGAGGAACGGCTCCACCTCGACCTCCATCCCCACTCGCGCATATCCGTCGCGGACGATCGCCACGTCCCGTTCACCGGTCTGGTGGGTGAGACGCAGGTGCCGCCCCCGCACCGCCAGCTCCGTCGCTGCCTCCACCATGGCCAGGTTGATCGCGTGCGCACCCTGCGACCCTCCGAAGATCAGGACTCGCGCGCCGTCCGCCCGATTGCTCTCTCCGCTCTCCCTACGTGCCGGCTCCAGAAACTCCGGCCGCACCGGATTCCCCGTCACGATCGCCTTGCGACCAAAGAACGGCGCTGCGTCGGCAAAGGTCAGGGCCGCCGCCTTGACGACGCGGGACAGCAGCCGGTTCGTCAGGCCCGGCACCGCGTTCTGCTCGAGGAGCATCGTCGGCACACCGCGCAGTGCGGCCGCCAGCACAACCGGACCCGAGCTGTACCCACCCACGCCGATCACCAGATGCGGACGTCGCCTGCTCACGATCCGCCAGGCGTCGCCAAGGCTGACGGGGACGAGTGCCGCGCCACGGAGCCTCGCGGCGATCGACTTGCCCTTCAGCCCGGCGCTCCTCAGCAGATCCAGCGCGAAGCCCTCGCGAGGAACCACTCTCGCTTCGATCCCTGTCGCGGTCCCCGCGAACGTGACTGTCGAGTCCGAGCGGCGGGCGAGCAATTCCCGGGCGACCGCAATGCCTGGAAAAAGATGTCCGCCCGTGCCTCCTCCAGCGATCACGACACGGAGTGCCGACTCGCTCGCCATGATTCGCTCCGCCCGCGTCCTGTCCGGACTCGCCCGGATGATCGTTGGACGTCATGCGTCCGAGGACACGTGCTGCGACAAATTCAGCAGCACGCCCATGCCGAGCAGGTTCACGAGCAACGAGGAACCGCCATTGCTCACAAAAGGCAGCGGGATGCCCTTGGTCGGCATGAGACCAAGAACGACGCTCATGTTGATGAACGCTTGAGCGATCACCATGGTCGTCAGGCCCAGCGCCAGGAAGGCGGCAAACGAGTCGGGAGAGCGAAGGACCACACGCATCCCTCGCCACGCGATCACGCAGAAGCAGATGAGCACGACCGTGGCGCCGATGAGTCCGAGCTCTTCGGCAATCACCGCATAGATGAAGTCGGTATGAGGCTCAGGCAGGTAGAACAGCTTCTGCACGCCGTTCATCAGGCCACGGCCGGACACACCGCCTGTCCCGACGGCAATCAACGACTGGATGATCTGAAAGCCGTCGCCGAGCGGGTCCTCCCAGGGGTTGAGAAAGGAGAAGACCCTGCGGCGCCTGTAGTCGCTGCTCATCACGAGGCCGGCGACCAGCGGAAGAGCGAGCAGCGCGAATCCGACGATCGTCACGTAGCTCAGGCCGGCGGCGAAGACCATCACGCTTGCGATCAGGAGGATGACCATCGCCGTGCCGAAGTCAGGCTGCAGCAGGATGAGTCCCACGAGGACCGCCAGAAGCCCTGCGATCGGGAGGAGCGCGTAGCGAACCTCGTTGATCCGGTGCATCCGTCGTTCGAGCAGCGCGGCGATGAAGACGATCGCGCTCAGCTTGGCCAGTTCGGACGGCTGAATGCCGAGCCCGCCAATCGAAAACCAGCGGCGCGCGTTGTTGATCGGAGCGCTGAACAGCACCGCCACGAGCGCCAGGACGACCACCGCCAGGCACGACCAGATGAAGACCGGCTCCCGGTAGTGGCGATAGTCGACCCTCATCACAATGCCGACCATGCCCAGACCGAGCGCGCTCCAGAGAATCTGCTTCGTGACGAAGAGGTACGGCTGCTGATAACGCTCCATGGCGACTACGGCCGATGCGCTGTAGACCATGACGATGCTCAGGCAGACCAGCAGAGTGGTCGCCACGAACAACACCGGGTCGGATTTGAGTTTTCGCGCCATTCTGTCTATAAAGCTCGGTCGTGTAACGCCCGACAATTCCCCGTGAGCGGTCAGCAGTCGTCAGTTGGCCTCGGACGGAGGCACCAGCTTCGCAGGCCGGGGCAGCCTGCGTTCCCAGCAGCCAGTCCTTCGCCGCACAGACCGACTGACGACTGCTCACCGCTCACGGTCACGTTCGTTACCCTTCCTTTCGGGTCGCGATTTCGACGACCCGTGCCACCTCTTCCTTGAAGCGCCGGCCCCGCTCGGCGTAGTCGCTGAACATGTCGAAGCTTGCGCACGCCGGCGCAAGCAGGACGACCCCTTTCGGTCGCGCAATCTGGAACGCCTTCTCGACTGCCGCGCGAATGGTCGACCCGTCGTGCACCGGGACGAGGTCGCCCAGCGCGTCGTGCACCAGGGGCGTCGCCTCGCCCATTGCGACGATTGCCTTCGTCCTCTGCTGGACCGCAGTCCGGAGCAACCGGAGGTCACCGCCCTTGAACCGGCCACCAATGATCGGCACCAGCTCGCTGTCGAAGCTCTCGATCGCCCTGAGCGCCGCGTCGACGTTCGTCGCCTTCGAGTCGTTGACGAAACGAACGCCGTCCGCTTCGGCAACCAGCTCCATCGCATGCTCGAGGCCGCTGAATCGCTGGACCGCGTCCGTCATGGCGCGAGACGACGCGCCCGCAATCGCCCCGACCGTCGCCGCAGCCATCACGTCGTCGACCAGGTGCGAGCCGATCAGCTTGATGGCGTCGAGCGGTACGAGGGGTTCGCTCCGCCCCGCCACGTGTTGCACGATCCAGCCCGTTTCGAGCGTCGTTCCCTCCTCGAGGCGGCTACGCCGGGAGAAGCACCGCAGCGCAGCACGCCCGCGGGATGCCGTTGCCAGGACCGTCGGGTCGTCGGCGTTGATCACCGCCCAGTCGCCGGCCTCCTGGTTCTCGAAGATGCGAGCCTTCGCGGAGATGTATGCATCGACATCGGGATGGCGATCGAGGTGGTCCATCGAGATGTTGAGCATCACGGCAATCCACGGGTGAAAGCGATCGATCTGCTCCAGCTGAAAGCTGCTGGTTTCGACGACGTGCAGCGTGTCGGGCGTGGACGCCTCGACCTGCGTCGAAAGAGGCAGGCCGATGTTGCCGCCGACCGTGACCTTGAAGCCCGCGGCCTCGAGCATCCGACCGGTGAGCGATGCCGTCGTTGATTTCCCCTTCGTCCCTGTGATCGCGATGATGCGGCCGCGGAGCCATCTGGAGGCGAGCTCGATCTCCCCGATGACCGGGACGCCGTGCGCGCGCGCTGCGACGACGTCCGGCTGCTCCGGCGGCACGCCGGGACTCAGGACGACGAGGTCCGCATCGACGAACGACGAGCGCACGTGGCCGCCGAGCTCGAGCACGACGCCCTGTCTCTCGAGGCTCTCGACGCCGGCGACCCCTGACTTCGCGTCCGAAAGAGTGACGCGCGCGCCACGTCGTGCCAGCAGTGCAGCTGCAGCCAGACCGCTCCGTGCCGCACCGGCAACGGTGACGCGCTTACCCGTGACGTCGAGAACAGGAGCCGTCATCGCAGCTTGAGAGTCGTCAGGCTGAAGAGCGCGAAGATGATCGCGACGATTACGAACCGTGCGATGACCTTCGGCTCGCTCCAGCCGATCAGCTCGAAGTGGTGGTGAATGGGCGCCATCCGGAAGATGCGTTGCCCGGTCAACTTGAACGAGCCCACCTGCAACATCACCGACACGGCTTCGATGACGAATACGCCGCCGACGATGATCAGCAGGAGCTCCTGCTTGATGAGGATCGCCACCGTGGCGAGTGCGGCTCCAAGGGCCAGCGAGCCGACGTCGCCCATGAAGATCTCTGCGGGATAGGCGTTGTACCAGAGGAACCCGAGGGCTGCTCCAACCAGCGCGCCGCAGAAGATCGTCAACTCTCCCGTCCCGGGGAAGCGGACGATCAGAAGGTACTCGGCCAGCTCCCGGTGCCCGGTGACGTACGCCAGCGCGGTGAAGGTCGTCGCGGCGATGGCGAACGTGCTGATCGCGAGCCCGTCGAGCCCGTCGGTCAGATTGACCGCGTTCG
>JBFWPD010000357.1:0-4687 GCA_050250175.1 Vicinamibacterales bacterium | reverse complement strand
CGGCACCGAGCACGCCGCTCGCGATCCAGAAGGAGTTGGGCGTCACGTCGAGTCCGGACCGCTGCAGCTGCAGGCGCAGCGTTACCTTCTCCCGCGACTTCTGCCGCTGCTCGATATCCTTCAGCGTGTCGGCGACCTGCTTGCGCCGGCTCTGCAACTCCTCGTCGCGAACCCGGACGGAGGCGCGCTTGGACTTCGTCTCGGTGACGCCCTGTATGCGCTTGTCGCGCTGCACCTGCCCCGAGAAATATGGATTGACGAAAAGGTAGATCACGGCTCCCGCCGACAGCGCGATCACCGCGCCGAGGACGAGCTGCAGCATTTCGGGAGAAAGCTCTTCCATCTCACTCTCCGATCGTGTTGCCGAACTCGTCGCGGACCTCGGACGAGGCGAGTGCCTGGGTCAGCCGCTCGGTCTCGCCGTAGTACTCGGCCCGCTCCCAGAAGCGCGGCCGCGCGATGCCGGTCGAGCGGTGGCGGCCGACGATCTTGCCGTTCGCGTCCTCGCCCGTAATCTCGTAGACGAGCAGGTTCTGCAGCGTGACGACATCGCCTTCCATGCCCACCACCTCGGTGACGTGCGTGATCTTTCGCGAGCCGTCGCGCAGGCGAGATGCCTGCACGATGATGTCGACCGAGCCGGTGATCATCTCCCGGATGGTCTTGGTGGGCAGTGCGAAGCCGCCCATCATGATCATCGATTCCATACGGCTGATGGCCTCGCGCGGACTGTTGGCGTGCAGTGTGCCCATCGAGCCGTCATGGCCCGTGTTCATGGCCTGCAGAAGATCGAATGCCTCAGGTCCGCGCACCTCGCCCACGATGATCCGCTCGGGTCGCATACGCAGGCAGTTCTTGACGAGATCGCGCATCGTGATCTGGCCTTCGCCCTCGAGATTGGGCGGGCGCGTCTCGAGGCGCACCACGTGGGGCTGCTGCAACTGCAGCTCGGCCGAGTCCTCGCAGGTGATGATGCGCTCGTCGTTGTCGACGCAGCCGGAGATGCAGTTCAGCAGCGTCGTCTTTCCCGAACCCGTGCCGCCCGAGACGATGATGTTGCAGCGGACGCGGCCGATGATCTCGAGCAGCACCTTGCCGGCCGGCGAAAGCGAGCCGAATTTCACCAGCTGCTCGAGCTTCAGCCGGTCCTTCTTGAATTTTCGAATGGTCAGTGCGGGCCCGTCGATCGCCAGGGGCGGCGCGATCACGTTGACACGGCTGCCGTCGGGAAGGCGCGCGTCGCAGATCGGACTCGATTCGTCGACACGCCGGCCGACCTGGCTCACGATGCGCTGGCAGATGTTCATGAGCTGCGCGTTGTCGGCGAAGCGCACGCCGGTCTTCTGAACCTTGCCGGCGACCTCGATGAAGGTCGTGTTGGCGCCGTTGACCATGATGTCGGCGATGTCGTCGCGAGCGAGCAGCGGCTCGAGCGGACCGTAGCCGAGCACGTCGTTGCAGATGTCCTCGAGCAGCTCCTCCTGCTCGGCAATCGACATCACGACGTTCTTCAGCTGGATAATCTCGCTGACGATGTCGCGGATTTCCTCACGCGCGGCAGCTGCCTCGAGCTTGGCGAGCTGCGTGAGGTCGATGGTATCGATCAGCGCGTTGAAGACCGTCGTCTTGACGTCGTAGTATTCCTCGGAGTGCTTGCGCTGCTGCTCCACCGGCTCGGGCTTCGGCGGGGCCGCCGCCTGGGCCACGGTCGGCTTCGGCTCGGCGCCGGCCTTGGCCGGAGCCTGCTGCGCGGCCTGCTGAGGCAGCGCACGGCGCGACGCGCCTGCCTCGTTGGATCGCCTTCCGAACATGGCCTAGGGCTCCTTAACGCTTGAGCTTGAAACGCTCGAGGATGGGCATAAGCGAAGACTTCTTCTCCGGCCGGTGCTCGCGGCGACCGGAGACGGCGAGCGCGATGTCACGGAAACGCGGCACGGCTTTCGCCTTGGGTGACATCTCCTCGATCATTTGCCCGTTGTTCGCGGCCTGACCGAACGTCTCCGCGTCGAACTCGATCACGGCGCAGGCCTTCATATCGAGCGCGGTCTCGAAATCCTTGATCGGAATTTCCGGCCGCTTCGGCACGCCCTGCATGTTGATGACGATGTGAGCCGTACGATCGTTCTGCCGCGTCTGCTTCAACAGATCGATCAGGTTCTTGGTATTGCGCAGGCTCGCGAGGTCGGGCGTCGCCGTGATGATGATCTCGTCGGCCTGCGTGATGACGCGCTTCGACCATGAGGTCCACACGTGCGGCAGGTCGACCGTGACGTAGGGCACGTTCTGGCGGACCACGTCGAGAACGATATCGCAGCTGTCGGCCGTGAGATCGTAGTCGCGGTCGAGCATTCCAGGCGCGGCGAAGATCGACAGGTGCTCAGAGCATTTGGTGAGCAGCCGGTCGAGCAGCACCTCGTCCAGGCGCTCCGGGCTGCCGAGCGCCTCGGCGATGCCCTGCACCGGATCCTGATTGAAATCGAGCCCTGCGGTGCCGAACGCGAGATCGAGGTCGGCGATGACGACGCTCGCCTTCAGCATCTCCGACAGGCACCACGACACGTTGTGGCAAACGGTCGACGATCCGATGCCGCCTTTTGCCCCGAGGAAGGCGTAGATATGGCCCACCGGGTCGGCGTTGGGGTCGTTATAAAGTCCGGATATCGACTCCATCATCTGCATCGGCGAGATGGGCGAGATCAGGTATTCCGCCACACCGCGCTTGAGAAGCTCGCGGTAGAGCAGGACGTCGTTGGCGACACCGACCACCACGACCTTGGTGCCTGCATCGCAGGACTCGGCGAGGCGGTCGAGCTCGGCGAGCATGCGGCTCGACGGCAGCGACGATTCGATGATGATGAGGTTGGGTGTCGGGCTTTCCTGATAGTGCGCGACCGCCGCCTCGATGCCGCCCATGTGCACCGACACATGCGCCTTCGCGAGCCTGCGGTCGTCGGCGGCAACCTGCACGCTTTCGGCCGTGCCAGGCCCTTCGCAGAATGCCTGGATCGAAATGCGCGGAATCGGCCGCGCGCGGTCGGTGCGGGTTTCCTCGAGCGACTCGTCCTCGCCAATCGTGGCGAGTTCGCGGCTCGTTGCCTCAGCTGCCATGACGGGCGCCTCCTTCTTCATGCTTCACGGATCAGTTCTCGCTCTTGGTCGAAGCGCGCTCGTCCTGGTCTTTCTTGGCGGTCGTCGTCTCGCCCTTGAGGAATTTCTCCCATCGAACGTCGCGGCGCTCGGCCGTCGCCGGCGTCATCGTGCGCGGGCCCAGGAGGTCGGCCGGGTTGGCAACCTGCATGGCGAAATTGCGCTGCGTGCTGCACCCGAAATTCGGATGCGGCAGGTTGGCCGGATCATTGCCGACGTTGATCGGCCAGATACCGCATTCCGGCGCATGCGCGACGAAGCGCGTGTAGGAGACGCGGATCGCGGCGTCGCCGTGTCCGCCGCGCGCCGGCGTGACGGCGACACGGGTGTCGTCGATGCCGTAGTCACGCACGATGGCCCGCAGGTCGGCGACGGCCCTGAGTGCGGCGATCTCGTTCGGCGTGCCGGACGGCACGGTGATCGCGATGCGTCCATTGCCGGTATCGCTGCCGCGATAGCGCGACAGGAAGTCCGAGACGTTGGCGCGCTGGTGCGGGGTGAGTCCATCCGAGCCGCGTGGCACGCGGAGCGAAAGGCTCGCCGGCTCCTCGGAGACGAGGATCGGGTGGCGCTGCAGCGGATCGATCGTCGAGAAGGCGCCGACGTGACCCACCTGCTCGAAACCGCTCGAGCAGGCCGTGAGGCCGGTTGCGGCGATCGCGAGGACGAGACTGCCGAGGACGCGGCTCGAGGAGCGGCGGGTGGCAGAGGCGATGGACTTGAACGTGGTCATGGATGTTCTCCGCGGGGCCCGGGCTCAATCGACGATGAAGCCGATGGTGCCGTCCTTGAGGCCGGCCTCCGCCGTCGTCGGCACTTTGCTGCCGTAGACGCGGTTCATGTGGCCAAGGACATTGGTCTTGAGGTCGGTCGCTGGCGCCACGCCGTCGGAAGGACGTGCCATGTTCTGGCGGGCATTCGGGCGTGCGACGTACGGCGTCACCAGCACGACCAGCTCGGATTCACGCTTGATGAAGTCCTGGCTGCGGAAGAGCGTGCCGAGCACCGGAATATCCTTGATGCCAGGCAGGCCATCGATGTTCTTGCGTGTGTCCTCGGAGATCAGCCCGGCCATGGCCAGGGTGCCGCCCGACGGCAGCTCCACCGTCGACTTCGCCTCGCGCTTCTTCAGTGCGGGCAGCGCCACGCCACTGATCTGGATTGCACCCGCATCGGTCAGCTCGGACACGATGGTCTCGATCTTCAGGTTGATGCGGCCCTCGGAGAGCACCACCGGCGTGAACGCGACGCTGACGCCGAACTCCTTGAACGAGATGCCGATCTGGCCGGCATTGTTCGAGACCGGCACCGGATACTCGCCACCGGCCAGGAACTTCGCCGTCTCGCCAGAGATCGCCGTCAGAGTGGGCTCGGCCAGCGTCTTGATGAGGCCGTTGCGCTCGAGCGCCTTGATCGCATGGCTCGCGCAGTTCTTGCCGGTGCCCCAGAAGCCGTAGTTTCCGGAGCTGCCCATCGTATTCGCGCCGGCGATGCGCTCGCCGAACACACCGCATCCGGCGCCGATCGCCTCGTCGGTGAA
>JBFWPD010000356.1:0-4705 GCA_050250175.1 Vicinamibacterales bacterium | reverse complement strand
ACGGCGACATGATTGTGTCGTTCGGAAAGGAGGCGGTGACCGGAGTGGATGCTCTTCACCGGCTGCTGACTGACGAATGGGTGGGCGTGGCCGTTCCGGTCGGCATTCTGCGGCAGGGGGAGCGGAGAATCGTCACCGTCGTGCCCGCGGAGCTCGAGGGTTCGGCCGGCTAGTCAGAGCGTGATCAGTCCGCGTCGAAAAGCCAGTCGGACGGCCTCGGTTCGATTCGAAGCGCCCAGCTTCGCGGTGATGGAGGCGACGTGAAACTTCACCGTCTGGTCGCTGATGCCGAGTCGTTCCGCGATGGCCTTGTTGGGAAGACCTTCGGCGAGAAGCGCCAGCACGTCCTCTTCTCTCGCGGTGAGCGGTTCGATCGCGATTGAAATGTCGGCGCCGCGACCCTGACTTCCTGCTGTCGCGAGCACTACGGCATCCGCGACAATCCCGGAAGCGTTCGCCTCGGCAACGCTCGCGAACTCTCCGACAATGTCGGCCAGCGGATCGAGCATGGCCCTGAGCCTCGCTCGCTCCGCTGAATTTCCGACGACGAGCAGACGCATCAGGCGGGGCGTTCGCCAACTGCCAATTGGACGTCCACGAGCGCGGTCCCGCGCACGACACGAGAGGTTGCCTGACCTCCGGCGGGGGTGTCCGCGAGCAGGTCGAGCAGCTTCTCGGGCGAACCGACCGCGTGCCCGTTGAATTCAATCAGGATGTCGCCCACGAGCAAGCCGGCAGCCGACGGGCCTCCTTCAGTGACTGCGGCGACAAGCACGCCTTCTCCTGTCCCGGCCAGCGCCTGCTGCGACGGAGAGAGACGCACAGGTTGCCCTGCAAGGCCAAGATACCCGCGTTTCAACCCGCCATGCTCGAGCAGCTGCGTAGCAGTCGCCCACGCAATCGAGGTTGGAATAACCACACCGAGGCCGCGAATCGCGGCGGCGGTGGCGACGCCCAACAGCCCGCCGGAGACATCGACAAGAGCCCCACCGGCAAACCCGTCGTGCATTGGTGCAGTCGTTCTGATCACCTGCTCGATTGCGCGCCGCCTGCCGGTCGGCAGCGGTCCCGCGATGACGGATACGATGCCGGCGCTCGCGGTGACCGAATTGCTCCACGAACGGGCAATTGCGAGCGCCAGGTGTCCGACCCTGGCAGGCTGGGTCGCAACCGCGACGGGCTGAACGCCGAGCCCGGGGACGCGGAGGACGGCAAGCGTTGTTGTCTGGTCCCAGCCAGCCAGCTGGGCTTCAAGCGTGTCGCCGTCGTGACGGCGGACACGGAGGCCATCTTCCCTGCCCAGCGCCCGTATCGTCGTGACAACGACATCGTCACCGAATACCAGCCCGCTGGCTGGCCTGCGTTTGCCTTGTACCTGAACCACGCCCGCGGCCACACGTTCAACGGCATCCGCGAGTGAATTGGACAGCGCTGCAGAAAAGTCATTGGTCATGGCGGCATGCTCCCACAGCTGGGCACGCCCGTGGATCACCCAAACGGGCAGCGCGACGCTGCCGCATACAGTCCCGCGGTTGCTGTGTTTGGGCCGTTGCCGTTCTGGTGCCTGAAGGCACTGCTCTGGCTGGCCCGCAGTGTGCAGATCCTTCGCCCGCGACCTTTCGGCTTCGCCAGGAGGCGACGAATGAACGAGCATGACGACTCGATGGCAGATCTGCTCAAGGGCACGATCAGGGACTTTGAAGAGCTCGTGCGAGGAGAAGTTGCACTCGCAAAGGCTGAGCTGCGCCAGGAAATGAGACGCGCCGGCGCAGGCGCCGTCTTGTTGCTGGCTGGTGCAGCAGCCGCCGCGGTCGCCGGGGTCCTTCTCCTGCTTGCGGCGGCGTGGGGCGTGGTGGCGCTCTTCGATTGGCCGGTCTGGGCGGGTCTTGCCCTGGTTGGTGTGCTGGTTGGCGCAACCGGCTTCGTCCTGCTGGTCATGGGACGGAAACGGCTCAATACCGAACGACACATGCCCCGGACCGTCGACACGATGAAGGAGAACCTCCGATGGATGCGAGCCCGGACGTCCTAGCCGACGGCATTCGCGCGAAGCGATCGGCCATCGACAACGACCTCGAGGTCTTACGGGTGCGTCTGAGCAGGGTCGATCCCCGAAGGCTCGATGTCCGCCATTGGTCACGCAGCATGATGCCCGTCGTGGCCGGAGTGGGAGCAATGTGGCTCTGGGGCAGGCGTCGCAGCTCGGTGCGCTCGCTCCAGGAGCTGTTGACGCACGACCTCGAGGGCCTCTATGCCACCGAGCACGAGCTGCTACCGGCCCTTCAGGACATCGCGGGCCGCGCGACCGACGCCGAGTTGAAGCACGCGCTCGAACAGCACGTCATCGAAACCACAAGCCAGATCGACCGCCTGGAGCGCGTATTTCGCGCGGTCGGCGCGCGGCCGCGACGGGGTGTGGCCGATGCCGTGAGGTCCGTCGCTCGCGACGGCGTCCGACTGCTCAAACGCAGGAGCACCCCCGAAGTTCGCGACGCGTGGATCATCGAGGTCGCGCAACGAATCGAGCACATCGAGATAGCGAGTTACGGCACCGCACGAACCTTCGCCGATCTCCTCGGCTACACGCAGGCGTCGCAGCTGTTGCAGCAGAGTCTCGATGAGGAACGTGCTGCCGATCACTCACTCACCCGGCTGGCCGAACGTTTCGTCAACCCCAGGACCATTCGCGCGGGGACATGACATGGAGACCAAGCGAGAAAGCGGCGACGCCCTTCACACCTATCTCAACGATCATCTGGCCGGTGCGACCGGAGCATTGCGCCTACTCGATCGACTCATTGACGAACCTGCATCGGAGGAGAAGAGCTTCTATGCGGGCTTGCGCGCAGAGATCGATGAGGACCGTGCGACGCTGGTGCGTCTTCTCGAGGGAGCGGGCGGCGAAACGAGCACCGTGCGCCAGGCAGGCGGCTGGCTGGCCGAGAAAGCCGGACGTCTCAAGATGCTTCTGGACGATGCGGGTGGAGAGTCGCTCGGGGCATTCGAAGAGCTCGAGGTGCTGGGCCTCGGAGTTCTCGGCAAAAGGGGACTGTGGCGCGCGCTCTCGGTCGCAGACTTGCCGGAGTTCAAGGCCATCGACTTTCGCCGCCTCGAAACCCGCGCGGAAGGCCAGTACGAGCGAATCGAAGGGCGGCGCCTCGAGCTCGCTCGCGAAGTGCTACGCGTTACGCCTGGGGCATTTGCGCGGCAGAGTCGCAGCGAGTTGGAATAGTTGGCAAACGACCACGAACTAACCTAT
Source organism: Vicinamibacterales bacterium (assembly GCA_050250175.1). Taxonomy (GTDB): domain Bacteria; phylum Acidobacteriota; class Vicinamibacteria; order Vicinamibacterales; family CAVVIG01; genus JBFWPD01. The sequence goes on along the minus strand of JBFWPD010000356.1, from coordinate 1,446 downwards.
CCTTTGTTGTCGAAGGGGAGTAGCTACACGCGGGCAACCGCGTGCGTTCGAGCCGTCAGGACTGCGCTGCAGGCGCACGGTTCGATCGGGTTCTAAGGAACAAGGCGAGACCTTCGCGACGAACGCCTCCCGGAGTCAGGGGCGTTCACCGCGAAGATCTCGCCTTTTTTGTTTGTGCCGAAAGTTCAACGATGGAACAACTGTGGCCCTGGATTGGTTTCAACCTGTTCGTGCTCGCGATGCTGGCCCTCGACCTGCTCGTCCTCCACATGGAGGCGCACGAGGTCTCTCTGAAGGAAGCCGCCGGCTGGAGTGTCTTCTGGATCTTCCTGGCGGGTACGGTTGGGACCGGAATCTACATGCGGATGGGTCCGGAGGCCGGCCTTCAGTACTTCACGGGCTACCTGATCGAAAAGGCGTTGTCCGTCGACAACATCTTCGTCTTCGTCCTGATCTTCAGTTACTTTCAGGTTCCACCCCGGTATCAGCACCGCGTCCTCTTCTGGGGCATTCTCGGCGCCCTCGTGATGCGCGGCGCCATGATCGGAGCAGGTGCCTTTCTCATTCAGCAGTTCCACTGGGTGATCTACGTGTTCGGGGCCTTCCTGGTGTTCACGGGAATCCGGATGGCCTTTCAGACCGAACACGACATCAAACCGGAGACGAACCCGGTGATTCGCCTGGTCAAGCGGCTGCTGCCCGTCACGAACCTTTATCACGGGCAGAGCTTCTTCGTGCACGAACCAGTCAATGGCCGGATGCGATGGGTGGCCACGCCTCTTTTCGTCGTGCTCCTGCTGGTCGAAACGACCGACCTCATCTTCGCGGTCGACTCCATTCCAGCCATCTTCGCCATCACCACCGACTCGTTCATCGTCTACACGTCGAACATCTTTGCGATCCTCGGACTGCGGGCGCTCTACTTCCTGCTGGCAGGCGTCATTCACAAGTTCCACTACCTGAAGCTCGGGCTCTCCGCAGTGCTCGTGTTCGTCGGCGCCAAGATGCTGCTGGTGGACTTCTATCCCGTGCCCATCGGCACGTCACTCGGCGTCATTGCCCTGGTGCTTGCGACTTCCGTCGCAGCGTCACTCATCTGGCCCAAGGCCGTCGAGACACACGATCAGCTGATCGACGAACCGCACAAGCCCGCGTGAGGACCGTCCCCACAGATGGATGGACTCTCGCAGCACATTGCTTTCACGCATCGAAGGACTTGACTATATAGTTCACTTCATGTACTATCCATGTCGTGAAGGACAGGCGGACCTCAGGGCTGAATCTGATCTCAATGCTGCACACCGCGCACGGCGCGGAGAGCGAGGTGGAGTCGAGACTCGAAGCCGTGGGGTTGTCGTTGACGAAGCTCCTGGCACTGACCGCCTTGTTCCAGGCGCGGGAGCCAATGCCCCTCAGCCGGTTGGCAGAAAGGCTTTCCTGTGTGAA
>JBFWPD010000355.1:0-4709 GCA_050250175.1 Vicinamibacterales bacterium | reverse complement strand
GGGACATCCACGTCTATTCTGAGCATCTTGCCGAGCAGGCTGTTCGGAGACTGCGCGAGATGATCGGGATCGTTGGCGCTGCCTCCGTCGCCCATTCCGATGTAGAGAAATCCGTCGGGCCCGAATGCGATCGTCCCGCCGTTGTGGTTGGCAAAGGGCTGGGCGATGAAGCGGTTGCCCCCCGGCCAGCGGAGGTCGAAGCGTGAAGCCGGATCAGCCTGCAGCGGATCGATCGTCGATCGGCGGAACCGCGCGATGACCGTGTGGCCATTGCGGTTCGTGAAGTTCACCCAGAGGCGGCCGCTCGAGGCATAGTCTGGCGCGAATGCGAGGCCGAGCAGTCCGCGTTCACCGCCCGTACCGATCTCGGCACTCAAGTCCAGGAAGAGGGCAGACTGCAGCGCGCCGTCCTGGACGACCTTGATCCAGCCATCCTGTTCGACGATGTACTGCCGTCGCGGGCTGGTCGGCTCCTGGATGAAGGCGACAGGACGTGTCAGGCCGCTCACGCGGACCTCGGACCTGAGCTGCGCCTGAGCGTCAAGTGCGAAACCGGTCAGGAGTGCGAGCGCGACGAGAAGGATCGTGCCGAGGGACGCTGGCTTCCGCAGCCGGCGCTGTCTCACCTCGAAAGAGATAGCACGTGAGATGCCGTGGTGAAAGCTGGTCAAATAGATGAGGTGGTTGGGCGGCCGATCCGCAGGATCTGCGCGCTAGACGCAGTTAGACGTCGATGACGCCTTCGTCTGACGGCATCGGCGCGTACCGCTGTTTCCTCGACATCGCCGACTGGTGATAGGCGACCAGGGATGTGGGGACGAGGCGACGGAAGATACTCGCGGCCGCGAGAAGCAGACTGACGTCGTCTATCTGTCCGAACACTGCAATCAGATCGGGAATGAAGTCCACGGGCACCAGCACGTAGAGCAGCGCCAGGCCCGGCAGGAGCTTCATTGCCGCCGGCACGCGCGGCTCCCGAAGCAGGCGCAGGACAAGCCGCGCCTCGCGCAGCAGCGTCCAGAAGGCCCCGAATCGCCACACCGACGGCATCACTGCCATCATCGCGCAGACCGACGCGCGACGCCAGCGGTCGATGAGGGGGGCGGGGCTAGAGGCGGAACAGCCGCGTGAACTTCACCGCGAGACCGCGGTTCTCGAGATCGGGAAATCCGTCGAGCCTCGTCGTCCGCCCTTCGCTGAAGACCACGAACAGGTCGCTGCCCGGCTGGTACTCCCAACGGAAGCGGAGGTTCGTGTTCACCGCCTTGCTGCTCGAGTTGTATTGCGTCAGCGCGCTGAGCACCGTGCGCGGCGAGACGGTGAAGATCACGCGCGTGGTGACGAGGCGCGTGGTGAACTTCCCTTGTGGCAGGTCGATCCAGTTCCACGAGAGTCCGGGTTCCACGGCCAGCCGCTGGGTGATGTCGTAGTGTCCTGTGAAGCCGGCGTCGGTCTTGTCTCCGTCGTAGAAGCCGCCGCGGCCGGCGCTCAGCCGTCCGGAGAGGCGATGCTGGAGCCCGAGGACGTATGAGGTGGCGACATTCTGGAAGCGGTAGCCCCCAACGGGGATCGTCACGCCGGGAGTGATCTCGAAGGGCTCCGCCAGAAACTCGTAGCTGCGCGTGTAGTCGAGGCTGAACTGGTCGTTGGTGCTGAAGTCGATGCGGAAGCTGCCGAGCGCCTCCTTGGTCTCGACGATCGACGCTTCCGCATTCGTCGTGTAGTCGAGGCTGCCTTCGAACCAGAGCTTGCGGATCGCCCGTATGTTCCTCGGCCGAGGGCTGAAGCGCGCCTGCGCGAAGCTGCGGCGGAAGTTGGTCCGTCGCAGAAAGCCGATCTCCGGATTGAAGTTCCGATCGACCAGCAGGTGCTCGAGCTGGAGTCCGTACCGGTCGCCGCCGTACTCGAACTGCGTGCGGTAGCTCGAGTCGTTGCCATCGAGGTCGCTGGTCTGACTCTTCGCCCAGTACGCATTGACGTCGATGTTCTCGTAGAACGACAGCACCGCATCCAGGCCGACCACCAGGTTGTCGTCGTCGCCCACGGCTGTCGGATCGCGGCGCGTGGCGATGACGCCGATGTTGCTGCGGCGCAGGATGTCGCGCTTGAGCCTGAGGACGGAGAAGTTGGTGGGCACTGCGCCGCTCGCTTCCTGCTCACCGCTCTGGATGGCGAGGGCGCCGATGCTGTACGGTCCGGCGCGGCCCGTGAGGCGTCCGCCCGCCCGGATTGGGACCGTTTGCCCGCGGTTCAATCCGATGCGGCGGCTGAAGAAGAGCACCGGCGTGTTCGACGTGCCGCCGCCGAAGTTTCGCCGTCCCTGCCCGAAGACGAAGATCCCCTGGCCCTCGAGGAAGAACTCCCGCTTTTCAGGAAAGAACTGGCTGAACCTCGTCAGGTTCACCTGCTGCTCGTCGACTTCGACCTGCGCGAAATCCGTGTTGTAGGTGAAGTCGGCGACGAGCCCCTCGGTCACTCCGTACTTGAGGTCGAAGCCGACGTCGCCGTCGAGATCGTTCTCGGTCGGTGTCGCGCCAATACGATCCGTCGTCAGCGACGAGATCGCGTACGGCTTGATCTCGAGATTGAGCGAGCGTGGCGGTGTCTCGATGCCGACGAGCGTCGCCGCCGACGAGAACTTGAAGATCCCCAGGTTCCCGAACGTCGCCGGGATCCGGGTCATGAACGAAACCTCGTTCTTCCAGCGGACGATGCGGCGGAGGTTGATGCCCCACACCTGGGGCCCCGAGCCCGCGTAGCGGAGCGACTTGAACGGGACGACGATTTCGACCGTCCAGCCGCCGTCGAAGCGCTCGCCCTTCGAGTCCCAGACCGTGTTCCAGTCGGTGTTGGGGTTGCCTTCGTCGGTCGCGAGCTGATCGCGCAAGCCCCCAATCGGGTTGGTCTGGAAGGCGAAGCCGTTGCGGCGGTCGTAGAAGGTGTCGATCGCGAAGCCGAAGTTCTCGTTCTGGAAAATGTTGACGTGGTCCCGGCGCATCTCGCTGATGACCATGCGCTCGGGATACTCGTCGAAGCACCGCGCTGACACGTACAGGTTCTCGTCGTCGAACAGCACCCACGCTTCGGTGCGATCGGTCGCCGGTGCGCCCTCGTTGGGCTCCTGCTGCACGAAATCGGTGATCGGCAGCACTTCCGAGTAGACCGCTTCGTCGAGACGTCCGTCGATGTTCATCGACTCCGTCACGCGAACGGCCCGCAGGGTGACATGGCCTTCGCCGTCACGCGCCACGACCGCGGGTGGCACGGGCGGCGGCGGGATGATGTCTGAAGTCTGAGCCGCGGCAGCGCCAGCAGCAGGGGAGAGCAGGAAGACGCACAGGCACACGGACGCGAAGCGACGTGTCGGCATGGGTGCTTTCGTGTTGGAGGCGGCTTAGCTTACACAGTCCTGTGGCTGGCGACTACTCCGCGAGGGTTCTTGGAAATGGGACGCGTGTGCGCTGGAGAGAATACACCAGCTACCCGGGTGAAGACGTTCGGACACTTCCGGCGTCAGCGGTAGGCGACGACGAAGAGGCGCTTGAAAGGGAAGAGGACTCTGCCGTCGTGCCGTTCCGGAAAGTGAGGTGCCACCGCGGCGCGGAAGTCGGCAAGGAATCCCGCGCGGTCACCGTCGCGCGCAAGGGCCTGGAGCCACGGACGAAGTCCGGTGCCCTGATACCAGTCTACGACCGCATCGATGCCGTCCAGTACGTGCAGGTACTCTGTGGTCCAGATGTCAACCGTCGACGCGTGCGGTGCAAGGAAGTCGTAGTAGGCCTGCGGAGCATGCACGAACCAGTCGCGGGCCACGTGAGCAAAAGAGTGTCTCCACGCGCCCGATGACGCCAGCTCGCGGATGGCGCGATGAACGGGTGCATCGTAGTTCGCCGGCATCTGCACGGCGAGGGCTCCGCCGGAGGCGACCTGCCGCAGCAGGCGAGGGAACACCACATCGTGATCGCCGACCCACTGCAGCGCCGCGTTCGAGAACACGACGTCGAAGGGGACAGCAGGAGACCACGTCGCAATGTCTGCTTCGACCCAGCGCCAGCCGGGATGATCCGCGCGAGCCGCCGCCAGCATCTGCGTAGAACTGTCCAGCCCGGTCAGTGAGGCGCCGGGCCAGCGGTCGGCGAGCACCCGCGTGCTGTTGCCCGGACCGCACCCGAGGTCTACGACGTGTGCCGGAGCGTTCACGGACACGCGAGCCGCGAGATCGATGGCTGGTCGGGTGCGCTCTGCGTCGTACCGGCGATAGAGCCGGCTGTCCCAGATCACCATGCTGCGCTTCAAGCTCCCGAATGGCTGGGCTTGATGGTGCTCACTGTACCACTCGAGGCCACGGTGTCGGCGGCCGTCCGACTTACAATCACGCGGGAGCAACGAGACATGTTCATTGCGAGGCAGTCGCAGATCGCGGTGTGTCTCGAGCTCACGCGAGCCATCAGCACGGCGACCGGCGCCGAGGCGATCTACGAGGCCGCGCTTGATGCGCTTCGTGAGGGACTGGGCGTCTCGCGCGCGTCGATCCTGCTGTTCGATGCGGACGGCGTGATGCGGTTCAAAGCGCACCGCGGATTGTCCGACGCGTACCGTGCCGCGGTGGAAGGCCACACTCCGTGGACGCCGGACAGTCCCGATCCGCAACCCATCGTCGTCGTGGATGTCACGCAGGATGCGTCGCTGGCGCCTCACCTTTCGACGAT
>JBFWPD010000354.1:0-4710 GCA_050250175.1 Vicinamibacterales bacterium | reverse complement strand
AAGGACCTTTACCAGGTCGGCGACACGGTGCAGGCCTACATTCTCAAGGTCGACCGGGAGAACAAGAAGATTTCGCTGTCGCTGAAGCGCGCGCAGCCGGAGAAGTGGGACAGCACGGTCAACCGAGTCGTGATCGGCCAGATCCTGATCGGGCGCGTTACCAAGCTGATGGCCTTCGGCGCGTTCGTGCGCCTCGACGGTCCGGTCGAGGGACTGATCCATATCTCGGAGCTCTCGAACCGGCGGATCCAACATCCGAAAGACGTGGTCAAGGAAGGCGACATCGTTCCCGTGAAGCTGGTACGCATCGAAAAGGACCGGCACCGGCTCGGGCTGAGCCTCCGGCAGGCGCGGAACGACGCCGAGGCGATGGGTTTCGTCTTCGACCTGAACGGTGCGGTGACGGACTACCCGGACGATGTCCGGGAGCAGTTCGGCCTTCCTGCACGGGAGCGGAGCACGGCCGCGCCGGAACGGCGCTCGGAGCCCCGCACGGCGCAGGAGGCGATCGAGCGCGCAGTGGCGCGCGACCCGGAGCCGGTTTCGGCGTTTGCGAGCGCGTTTGCCAAGGCCCTCGAGAGCGCCGACGCTTCGAGCCCGTTCGCAGTGAAAGAGGAACGTAACGAGGAAATGCCGGCTCCTGCCTCTTCGGGTGACGACAGTGCACCCGATACCGGCAACAATGGAGATGAGCAGCCCGTTGCCGAGGTTTCCGCAGGGGCGGACGCATCCGCAAGCTCTGAAGGGGCGGACGCATCCGCAAGCGAGGACACCTCAGCAAGTGGCTAGGGTGGCTGGCCGGCGCCAGCGAGGAGAGGGTCATGGCCGATAGGTTCGACAAGTTCACCGAGCGAGCGCGGCGCGTGCTGACGCTGGCCCAGGAAGAAGCGCATCGCTTCAACCACAACTATATCGGCACTGAGCACATCCTCCTGGGTCTGGTCCGCGAAGGCGACGGCGTCGCCGCCAAAGTGCTCGCCAATCTCGGCGTCGAACTGAACAAGGTCCGGTCGGCCGTCGAGTTCATCATCGGCCGCGGCGACCGCACGGTGCTCGGCGAGATCGGATTGACGCCGCGCGCGAAGAAGGTCATCGAGTTGGCGGTGGACGAAGCGCGCCGCCTGAATCACAGCTACATCGGGACAGAGCATCTGCTGCTCGGTCTCGTGCGCGAAGGCGAGGGAATCGCGGCGGGCGTTCTCGAGAGTCTCGGAGTCAACCTCGAGCGGGTCCGGGCCGAGACCACAAGGATCCTGAGCCAGTCGTCGCCGCAGGCGGCGTCGGCGGGTGGAGCTCGCCAGGCGACCCGCACCCCGACCGTCGACCAGCTGGGCATCGACCTGACCCAGGCTGCCCGCAACAACCAGCTCGACCCCGTCATCGGGCGGTCGAACGAGCTGGAGCGGGTTGTGCAGATCCTGTCACGGCGCACCAAGAACAACCCGGTGCTCATCGGCGAGCCGGGCGTCGGCAAGACGGCAATCGCCGAGCTGCTTGCACAGCGCATCGTCGGCGGGGACGTGCCCGAGACGCTGCAGGGCAAGCGCCTGCTCACCCTGGACATCGGCTCGCTGGTCGCGGGCACCAAGTACCGCGGCGAGTTCGAGGAGCGCCTCAAGAAGGTGATCGAGGAGATCAAGGGCGCAGGCAACTGCATCCTGTTCATCGACGAGCTGCACATGCTGGTCGGAGCGGGCGCGGCGGAGGGCGCGGTGGATGCCGCGAACATCCTCAAGCCGTCGCTGGCACGGGGCGAGCTGCAGTGCATCGGCGCGACGACACTCGACGAGTACCGCAAGCACATCGAGCGCGATGCGGCGCTCGAGCGTCGCTTCCAGCCCATCATCGTGGAGGAGCCCTCCGTCGAGGAGACGGTCGAGATTCTCAAGGGGATCCGGCTGCGCTACGAAGAGCATCACAAGCTGAAGATCAGCGACGATGCGCTTTCATCCGCGGCGGAGCTGTCGGCGCGGTACGTCATCGACCGGTTCCTGCCGGACAAGGCGATCGACCTGATCGACGAGGCGTCCAGCCGCGTGCGCATCCGGCGGGCCGCGACCCCGCCGTCGCTCAAGGAAGCGATGAAGGGCCTGGAGAGTCTCCGCCGGGAGAAGGAGCAGGCGATCGCTGCGCAGCAGTACGAGTACGCTGCCGAGCTTCGCGACCGGGAGGTCAAGCTCCAGGAGAAGATCAGCGAGATGGGCGAGTGGGAGGAAGGCGAGGAAGGCATCGCCACCCCGGTCGTCACGGACGAAGACATCGCGGAAGTGGTGTCGATGTGGACCGGCATCCCCGTCGCGCGCATCGCGAGCGAGGAGAGCGCGCGGCTGCTCAAGATGGAGGAGTCGCTCCGTGGGCGCGTGATCGGGCAGGACGAGGCGATCGAGTCGATCGCCCGTGCCGTGCGCCGCGCCCGCGCCGGCTTGAAGGACCCGCGGCGGCCGATCGGCGTGTTCCTGTTCTGCGGACCGACGGGCGTGGGCAAGACAGAGCTCGCGCGCGCCCTGGCCGAGTTCATGTTCGACTCGCAGGACAACATGATTAAGCTCGACATGAGCGAGTTCAGCGAGAAGCACACCGTTTCGCGGCTGGTCGGCGCCCCTCCGGGCTACGTCGGGTACGACGACGGCGGTCAGCTCACGGACACGGTTCGGCGCAAGTCGTACTGCCTGATCCTGCTGGACGAGATCGAGAAGGCGCATCCCGAGGTCTTCAACCTGCTGCTCCAGATCTTCGACGAGGGCCGGCTGGCCGACGCGAAGGGCCGCAAGGTCGACTTCCGGAACACCATCATCATCATGACCTCGAATGTCGGGTCCGACTTGATCAAGCGGGACTCCTCGCTGGGGTTCTCGGTCACGGCAGAAGAGGCGAAGAGCAGTGAGGACCGCTACACGCGGATGAAGGACAAGGTGCTCGGGGAGCTGAAGAACGTCTTCAAGCCCGAGTTCATCAACCGGATCGATAGCACCGTGGTGTTCCGGGCGCTCTCGAAGGAGAACATCCGGGCGATCGTCGATCTCGAGCTGCGGAAGGTCGAGAAGCAGCTCGCCGCGAAGGGCATCACGCTCGACGTGGCGATCGAGGCGAAGGACTGGCTCGGCGAGAAGGGCTACGACATGGTGTTCGGGGCGAGGCCGCTGCGGCGCGTCATCCAGGACAACATCGAGGACAAGCTCAGCGAGATGCTGCTCTCAGGTCAGTTCGGCCCGGGCGACCGGGTGACCGTTGGCCGCAAGAGCGAAGAAGATGGCGGCGGGCTCCTGATCGAGACGGCGCGGGAGCCGGCCACGGTCAGCTGAAGCGGGCAGGCAGGAGCAACGAAAGACGCGGCGCCCATCGGGTGCCGCGTCTGCGTCAAGAGGCTCGTGCTGGGCGGTTGCGTTCCTTCCCACGCGGTCCTATCCTGCCGCTGATGCCACCCTGCGGGCCTGAAGCCCGGCAGGCCGCACGGCAGGCTCGACTGAGCGTTTCGCGGCGGCGCTGCATGGCGCCCCGAGGATTCCTTTACTCGTTCTCGATCGGCTGCGTTGACGCGCTGGCTGTGTAAGGGTACCCTGATACACGGCTCGCTATGCCCATCGCTTTTTCACCTTCCCAACGGCACTTCCCCTATCCCATCGCGCCCTTTGCATAGGTTCCTGAAGGAGACAACGACAGGATGACCACTACGCGTGACGTGGTGCGCCGCGGAGGCTTTGTCCCCCTCGACGTGCAGACCTACGGCCGCATCGCCAATGTCCTCGACATCCCCAGCCTCATTCGTGTGCAGCTCGACAGCTTCGACTGGTTCAAGCGTCAGCTGAACCCCGCGGACGAGTCTCGCCCAGGTCTCCGGGAGCTCCTCGACGAGATCTCGCCTATCCAGGACTTCACCGGCTCCAAGATGGACCTCGTGTTCGGTGACTACGAGTTCCGCGAGCCGAAGTACTCGCAGGAGGAGTGCAAAGAGCGTGACATGACGTATGCCGCGCCGCTGTTCGTGGACGTCGAGCTGCGCATCAAGGAGTCCGGAGAGATCAAGGAGCAGCGGCTCTTCTTCGGCGATTTCCCGCTCATGACGGACCGTGGCACGTTCATCATCAACGGCGCCGAGCGCGTTGTGGTCTCGCAGCTCGTCCGCTCGCCCGGTGTCTACTACACGCTCGAGCATGACCTGGGCAGCGGCCGCGGTCTGTGCTACGCGAAGCTCATCCCCAATCGGGGGGCCTGGCTCGAGTTCGAGACTTCGAACCGTGACCTGGTCGCGGTGAAGGTCGACCGGAAGCGGAAGATCCCCGTGTCGATCCTGATCCGGGCGATCGACGTCCCCGGCCTCCTGCCGGGCGATCGCGACAACCCGCGGTTCGCCAAGTACTTCGCGGCCTCGGACAAGGCGAATGCCTCGCACGCGCCGGAGGATGAGAAGGCACGGGACGCCTCGCTGCGCGAGCTGGAGATGGAGCTCGGCTCGGACGATCGTGTGCTCGCGATGTTCGAGGAAGTCGACAAGGGCGATGTGCATCGCTTCATGACGACGACGATCGCCAAGGAAGGCACACGCTCATCGAACAAGCATGAGGCGCTGCTGGAGTTCTACCGCCGAATCCGGCCCGGCGATCCGCCGACGCTGGAGAACGCGCGGAACCTGATCAACACGCTGTTCTTCAATCCCCGGCGTTACGACTTGGGCCGCGTCGGGCGGCACAAGCTGAACAAGCGGCTCCGCAT
>JBFWPD010000353.1:0-4752 GCA_050250175.1 Vicinamibacterales bacterium | reverse complement strand
AATCCAGTCATCAGGAACGGGGGCATCGTCTCAATCGCGATGCGAATCGCGAGATAGGTGGTGCCCCAGACCACGCAGATGGTGATCCAGGCCAGATACGCGCGGCTGCGGTCGCTCAAAGGTGCGGGGTCGGGGAGCGGCGCAGGGCGGAAGCCAGGCGGGCCAAACCCGATGAGAGTCACTGTAGAATAGAAAGGCTATGGGTAGAAAATCCGCCAGCAAGGGACAGGGTCCAGTCAGGACTTACGGGGCCACGCCGCCGAAGAAGAAGGGCGTCAGCCCGCTCGTCTGGGGACTTCTCGCGGTTGCTGTCGTTGCCGTCGCGCTTGCCGCTCTCCGGCCGTGGGCCGGATCGGACACGGCGTCTCCGGCGTCAGCCGCAGCGGAAGGCGCCAGCCCATCCACGCCGCAGCGCCCTGCCGCGACCGACGCGATCGTCGCGCGAGCCGAGGCGCTCGCCGCACTGGGACCCCGGCAGCAGGCGAACCTGCCGCCGATCCCGTTCAACGGCTACACGCCGCCGCGACCTGTCGAGGTCGTGACGGCTGCATACCAGTTCGCGGCCGAGCATCCCGAGGTGCTGACCTACGTGCCCTGCTTCTGCGGGTGCGAGAACGCCGGCCACACCGGCAGTCACGATTGCTTCGTCAAGAACCGCGACGGCGAGGGCAACGTGACCGAATGGGATGAGCACGGCATCGCCTGCACGGTGTGCATCGACGTCGCCAACCGCTCACGCCAGTTGTTCGCGTCCGGCGCCAACGTGCGCGACATCCGCGCCGCGATCGACAAGGAGTTCGCTCCGGTCTATCCGGGCCAGATGCCGACGCCGAATCCGCCCGCGCACGACCACGCCGCAACGAACTAGTCCGAGCCCGCGCGTCCGGTTCCGGCTTACCCGGAACCGGACCGCACGATCCCTCCCGTATAATTCCCCCGTGAAGCGACGCGCCGCCGCGTTCGCTGGGCTGTTCGAGGCCCTCCACGAGGGCGTCTACATCGGCACGATCGGCCTCGACGCCACGGCGACGATCGCTGCCAATCCGTTTCTCAAGTTGATCTTCGGCTATTCGGGCGAGACACCGGAGGCCGACGTCCGGCCTTTCGAACCCGATCGCTTCGTCGATCCGCAGGCTCGCGTCGCGCTGTTCGAGCGTCTGAGCACCGACGGCTCCGTCGCCGACTACCTCCTCCGCCTCCGGCGCGCAGACGACGCCGCGATCTGGGTCGAGCTCACCGGCCACGCCGAACCAATCGATGGCGGCGCGCTTCGGCTCGAGGCTCTCGTGCGGGACGTCAGCGAGCGCAAGAAGGTCGACGACGAGACGCGCGACCTCTATCACCAGCTGCTGCAAGCGGAGAAGATGGCCGCCCTCGGCCAGACGATCTCCGGCGTCGCCCACGAGCTCAACAATCCGCTGGCGACGATCCTGAGCTGGTCCGAGCGGCTGTCACAGCGTCCCGCCATCGACGGCAGCGTCCGGCGAGGCGTCGAGATCATTCATGGCGAAGCGGAACGCGCCGCCCGCATCGTTCGAAACCTGCTGACGTTCGCGCGCAAGCGGCAGACGACCCGATCGATGGTCGACGTGAATCGCGTGGTCCGCGAGACGCTGGCGCTTCGCGCATACGAACAACGCCTGAGCAACATCTCGGTGGTCCCCGCGCTTGCCGCGGGGCTCCCGCAGCTCTTCGCCGACAGCCATCAGATCCAGCAGGTGCTGCTGAACCTGATGATCAACGCGGAGCAGGCGATGCTCGCGGCTCACGGCCGCGGCGTGCTCGTCATGCGTACCTGGCACGACGCCGACCGCGAGGCCGTCGTCCTCGAGATCAATGACGACGGCCCGGGCATTCCCGAGGAAGTGCAGCCCAAGATCTTCGACCCATTCTTCACGACAAAAGAGGTCGGCAAGGGGACGGGCCTCGGACTCACGGTCGCCTACGCAATCGTTCAGGAACACGGCGGACGGATCCGGCTCGAGTCACGCGCGGGCGCCGGCGCGTCCTTCTATGTCGAGTTGCCTGTCAGCGGAGGACGGTTCGAGACGAAGAAGCCCGAGCCGCCAAGGAAGGAGCCCTCCAACGTCACGGGCGCAGTCATCCTGGTCGTCGAGGACGAGGCCGGCCTCGCGGCGGTCGTGACCGAGTGCCTGCGCGATGCTGGTTATGTCGTCGAGCACGCTTCGGACGGCGAAGTGGCGCTCGAGAAGGTGAACGAACGGCAGTTCGACCTGATCGTGTGCGATCTGAAGATGCCCAGGCTCGACGGCCAATCGTTCCATCGCCACCTCGAGGCGACACGCCCCGCGCTCGCGCAGCGCGTGATCTTCGTAACTGGAGACGTGGCGGGTACCGACGCCGAACAGTTTCTCCAGGACACGGGCTGCCGATGGCTCGCGAAGCCCTTCAGGCTCGCCGAGCTGCTGCGTACGGTCCGCGACAGCCTCGTCTAACCGGTCGAGCGGCCGCGTTCCTGTACGTCAACGCTCGACAGCGCGCGGCGGTCCCTTGAGCAGACGTCGCAGGCGGCCGGACGCCCAGAGCCACGGTCTGAGCAGGAGAAAGAGCCACGGTCGATCGGCAAGCGGCGGAGCGTCGCTGGCGATCAATGGGAACAGCGCCATGGACCGGACGTCGTCGAGCCATGTGATCCAGCGATCGTGCCGGCGGAGGTTGTAGAACGCGCGCCAGAGTGGCTGATCTTTCGTCGATTCCACCTCGGGCCTGCCGATGTGCCGGTAGCCGTCAAACACGAGGCGCGGGACAGCGGTGGGAGGCGAACCGTGGAACGCGCCGGGAAGTGGTGAACCGAGCAGCTCGTGCGCGAGAACGACTCCCTGCCAGAGGGCGCGTTGAACACCGATTTCGCGAGCACGCTGGACGAGCCGGTCCCAGTTGATCCCGCCCTGCCGGACGAGAAGGGCGACGTCGATCAGCCAGAACAAACGAAACCAGCCGTGGCGAGTGCCGTGGTCGAACAGGTAGAGCGCTTCGGTCTCCGCGCCAAGCAATCGGATCCGCTGGCCGTCCAGGTCGGCAAAGCGATAGTCCTCGCCCAGGGAATCGGCTGCGAGCCGCGCGCCGCCAAGACGCCACATCACTTCGATACGAACGCCTGTCGCATCGTTGACGTAGCCGTACTCCCGGCGAATCTCTCGATAGAGCCGCTCCTGTGCCGGTGACAGCTCATTGTGCGGCGTCGATCTGCGGCGGCCCGTTCGTCTCATGAACGACTCGAGTCGATCGACGTCGGCTGGATCGATGAGCAGATCGAGGTCGCCCGCGTGCCGGATGGTCGCGTTCTCGTAGAGCACCTGGGCCAGCACCGGACCCTTCACACTCACGACGTGAATCTGCTCCTCTTCGAGCTCTCGACAGAGCTGCCGGAGGGCCTCTGCACGGGCTTCTGCCCGCTGCTTCGTAACCGCAGCCGCCTCCTGCAACCGGCCAAGGGTGTCCCTGGGAAACGTGATGAGCACCGGTGCAGGCAGTCGATGGAGCAGAAAAGCTCCAATGCGATGGCGTGTGACCTCCTTCTCGAACAGGTCCCAGTCGAAGCCGGCGGCTGCCGGTACGAAAGGCCGGGGCGCAATCTCCGTCCCGATCGCAATCCGGATCAATCGCAGCACGAGGAGCAGCGCGGGAGAAAAGTACCGCGTCCCCGCCGGAGAGTCCGCTGTCACGCCGGCGCCAACATGCCCGGAGGACGGCAGAACGGATGACGAGTCATGCGTGCCGCCACCGGTGCGCACTATGACCGGCGCTTCGCGGCGAAGAGTCCGCGACGGAAGTCCACGACGCTGCGTGTCGCGGTGACGTTGAATCCTGCCCCGGCGAGCGTTCGAATCAGCAGGGCCAGCGAGTACGGCGCGTTGCCCACTCGTGCCTCTGCGGTCATGCGACTCATCTCGACGTCGTTGAACTCATGGAACTCCCCCACGATCATCGCGACCTGCCTGAGACGCTGCGCTGTCATCAGCACCGGGAACTCCACGCCCTCTGCATCGATCTTGAGCAGCTGCACGTCTCCCAGCGCCTCGAGCACCGCGTCGAGTGGCACTGACCGCACGTCGTGAGGAGAAGGCAGATCTGGCGCCGCCACGGTCGATCGAACGCCGTCACGAGAGACGAACATGGCTCGCGCCGCTTCTAGCGAATCGAAGAGCACCGTCCCGCCGCCGGTGTTCTCGACGTTGGTGCTCGGAACGAAATGAATCACGCCCGCCGGTCGATCGGATCTCCAGATCGCGCCGTGGCGAATCGTCGCGCGCTCGTGTTCGGCGGTGTTCAGGCACGCCAGACGATAGTTCTCGCGGTTCGCCTCGTACCCGATGACTCGCGCGCCACGCCCGGCGGCCAGGCGGGAGAAGGCGCCGATATGGCAGCCGACGTCGAGAACGACCTGATCAGCCCTGAACGATTGCGGGGTCCCCAGATACTCGACGTGAACGGTCTGCTCGATGAGCTCGTCGTACGTGCCTCTGCGCAGGAACATCAGCGACTCCTGAAGGCCCTGTGAGGGCCTCGGATCCGCGTCAGTCTACTTCACACGAAGAGCGCGGACGGATGCCGCTGCCACGAGACACATCGCCGGATGCAGCGCTGCTCGAGGCGCGCAGATGCGGACGGGAAGCCGGCGCAACGTGTGTGAGGTGGAGGAGGACGACGCGGTGCGGTTCTCTCTGTCCGCACCGTGCGCCTGGCTGACGGGACGAGCGGGCGGCGGCGACGGCGGTCGGCGGGCGGGGG
>JBFWPD010000352.1:0-4775 GCA_050250175.1 Vicinamibacterales bacterium | reverse complement strand
CGTTGCGGATGCCGAGCGCATCGAGGAAGGCGATCGAGTGCTCGACGAGCATCTCGAAGGTGTACTCGGCAGCGGTCGCCGGCCCGGCGGTGAAGCCCTGCCCGAGCTTGTCCACCGCGAACACGTGGAACGACTGCGCGAGGCCGGGGAGCGCCATGCTCCAGGCGTCCAATGAATAGAGGGAGCCGTACTGCCCGCCGTGGAACAGCACGAGGGGCTCGCCCGCCCCATCCTCGAAGTAGCGGGTCGGGCGGCCCATCACGTCGATGAACTGGAGCTTGGACGTATCGAGCGAGTCCTGGATCGGGGCGGCAACGGCTGACAAGGGAAGCCTCCATCGCGGCGAGCAACGCCGTGGGGTAAGCCTGTGCCGCGTGATTTTCGGGTTTGTTGCCGCGCTGTTACGGGCCGATGAAATATCTGCCGTAGCAGGTATTTGTCGAAAGGCGAATCGGTGTTGACGCGGAAGCGGTGGGAATTCAGGCAATATCTGCTGAGGCAGGTATTTAACAGCCGCGTAACCCTGCTGGAATCTGCCGGAAAAGGGGCGCTCCTACATTCGGGCCCATCCCGGCGCTGACAACCGCCTTCGAGGAGCTTTCGCCATGGCCTGGACCCCCCTTCCGGACGAGGTCACGTTGACCATCACGACCCCCAAGCCCAAGGCATTCGAACTCGATCCGGCCAAGACCCTGGTGGTCGTGGTCGACATGGAGAACTACTTCTGCAAGAACGGAAACCAGCGCTCCTATGACGTGATCGCGGGGAACGAGCGGTTGCTCGCCAAGGCGCGTGCGGCGGGCGCGAAGGTCATCTTCATCCAGTCCGTGCGAACACCCGAGGCGCTCGAAGTGACGCGCTTCGGCCGCAAGCCGATGCTGCTCGAAGGCACCCCCGACGTGGAGATCGTCGAGGAGATCGCCCCGCTGCCCGGCGAGCCCGTCATCCAGAAATGGGGGCACGATCCGTTCGCGCGTACGGCCCTCGATGGGGTGCTCTTCTGGCAAGGCATCACGCCGCATGAATGGACCGTGCTGGTCACCGGCGTGTCGGCGGCGGTCTGCGCACATGCCTGCGCCATGGGCTTCAGCAACCGGCACTACTACACGCTCATCCCGATGGACTGCACCGCAGCATCCATCGAAGACGAGGCCCGCACGTACACGCAGTACATGGGTGGAGGCTACAACTTCAACATGGACTTCACGCTCAGCACGATGGTCGAGTTCGTCTCGCCGTCGGTCGAATCCATCGCGGAACCGGAGAAGGTCCCCGCACTCGTCTAGGCACACACCGGAAAAGGAGCACCAAGGAAGATGTCACTGACAACGGGCCACACGGGACGCAGCTGGGAGCCGTACCTCACCGAGCGCGATCGCCGCCATCTCGAAGCATCCGGCTGGATCAAGAAGGAGAACTTCGGCTTCGGCGAGAAGCCGGCGCTGCTCATCATCGACGACTACTACAGCGTGCTCGGCCTGGAGCGCGAGGATCTCTTCGAGTCGATCAAGAAATGGCCCATGAGCACCGGGCTGGAGGGCTGGGCGGCGATCGACAAGACGATCGACCTGCTCCGATCGGCGCGCGGGAACGGCATCCCGGTGGTGTACGTTCACGGCTTCGACAAGGGCTTCGTGCCGTGGGGCCGCCGCGCGAAGCGCGAAGGGCTGAGCAAGCTTTCCGCCGAAGAGCGCGCGAAGGCCAACGAGATCGTCGACGAGCTCGCCCCGCTCACCGATGAGCTCGTGCTCGAGAAGGCCGCCGCCAGCGCGTTCCATGGAACGCCGCTCGTGTTCTGGCTCAACTACCAGGGCATCGACACCGTGATGTGCTGCGGCGAGACCACGAGCGGCTGCGTCCGCGCTTCGGTCGTCGATGCGGCCACGTACCGGTACAACGTCGGCGTGGTGGAGGAGTGCACCTTCGATCGGACGGAGATGTCCCACTACGCGAACCTCTTCGACATGCACCAGAAGTACGCGGATGTCATCTCGCTGCCGGAGGCCATCACCTACTTCGACGGCATCGGCGCGAAGACCGGCATGGGAGCTGCCGTCACCGCCTGAAGCGATGACGTGCCGGCGGCGGCTCCCGCGGACATGCGAGAGCCGCCGCGCCACTTTGACGAGACCACCTGGGAACCAAAAGGAGGGGACCGTGAACCGAAACCGCTTCAGCCGTCGCACCATCCTTCGCGGAGCCGGCGCGACGGGCGCCATGGCATCGCTCGCCGCGCTGTCGATGTCTTGCGGCGACGACGACGACGCAGGCAGCTCGACCACGTCTGCGGAGAGCACCTCGACCCGGCCGGCCGTGCCCGCCGGCGTGACTGCAACGTCGGGCGACTCGTTCAAGGTCGCGGCGAAGCAGGAGCTCGTCGTTCGGCAGTACGACGAGCCGACGGGCTTCGATCCTGCCGTTCTTTTCCGCATCGAGACGGAAAACGTCGCCTACAACCTGTACAGTGGGCTGACTGCATTCGATCCGAAGTCGGGCGCGCCGATTCCCGACCTTGCCAAGAGCTGGGAAGTTTCGGCCGACGGGAAATCCTACAAGTTCAACCTGGTGGACAACGCGTTCTTCCACCAGGACTTCGGGAAGATGACCTCGGCCGACGTCAAGTACAGCTACGAGCGCATCCTCGACCCGGCGACCAAATCGACCTACGCGATCGAGTTCAGCAACATCAAGAGCATCGAGGCGCCGGATCCACTGACGGTGGTGATCAACCTGAAGGCGCCCGACGTGAACTTCCTCTACCAGGTGGGGAACTACCACCAGGGACAGATTGTCTCGAAGGCCGCGATCGAGAAGTTCGGCAAGGACTACCCGCGCAATCCGATCGGGACCGGACCGTTCGCGTTGAAGACGTGGACAGCCAACCAGCAGATGGTGCTCGAGGGCCACGGCGGTTATTACAAGGGCAAGCCGACCCTCACGAAGCTCACCCTGAACCTGGTCAAGGACGTCACGGCCGCCGAGACGGCGCTGAACAACGGCGAAGTCGCGGTCGCCATGAACATGGGATCGACGACCGAGCTCGTCGACCGCCTTTCGAAGGCCGGCAAGTTCCAGCTGATCAAGTCCGAGGACTACGCGAACTCGGTGATCATCTTCAACCCCGACCACGCGCCGCTGGCGGACAAGCGGGTGCGCCAGGCCTACGCCTACGGCTACGACCAGAAGGCGATTTTCGACAAGCTCACGCCGTACACGACCAAGCCGGGGTACAGCATCCTGCCGTCGTTCATGCCCGTGTACACCGACGACCTGCCGAAGTACACGTACCAGCCCGACAAGGCGAAGGCGCTGCTCAAGGAAGCGGGCTTCGGCGGCGGCGTCACGATCAAGGAGATCGTCTCCAACGCGGCCGGCGGTCCGCCCGCCCAGTCGCTCCTGCGCCAGGCGATGCTGGCCGAGGTCGGGATCAAGCTGGAGTTCGACCTGATGGAGACGGCCGTCTGGCTCAAGCGGCGCAGCTCCGGCGACTACAACACGGTCGGCCGACTGAACCCGGCGGTGAACCCGGATACGCTGCTGTTCGGCTACCTCCACCCGGACCAGATCACGCCGAAGGGCATCAACGGCGCGAAGTACAACAACCCGCAGGTGACGCAGCTGCTGGAATCCGCCCGCGCCGAGCAGGAAGAGACGAAGCGGAAGGCCATGTACGCGCAGATCCAGAAGACCGCGCTGGAGGACCTGCCGTACCTGCCGAACGGCACGAGCACGGTGATCTGGGCGGCGTATCCCTGGGTGCGCAACCTCGTGGTCAACAAGCTCGCGACCGTCGACTACTTCCCGGTGAAGATCGAGGAGCACGCATGAGAGGCTATCTCGCGCAGCGCTCGATGAGCGTCGTTCCGACGATTCTCGGCATCGTGACGCTTGTCTTCCTGATGCTCCGCCTCATCCCCGGCGACCCGGCAGCGGTGATCGCGGGGGAGCATGCGAGCAAGGAGACGATGCAGGCGCTGCGCGAGAGCCTCGGGCTCGAGGAGCCGTTGTTGAAGCAGTACGGGACGTACTGGTTCGACCTGGTGCGGCTCGATCTCGGCCGCTCGGTGCAGACGGGCATCCCCGTGACGGACCTGCTGAAGGATGCGATCCCGATCACGATGGCCGTGGCCGTGGCGAGCGTCGCCATCGGGACGGTCATCGCGGTCCCGCTGGGCACGCTGGCGGCCTACTCCCGCAGCCGCGGGAAGACGTCGGGCGACCATGCGCTCACCGGCTTCGCCATGGCGGTCGACACGATGCCCGTGTTCTGGGTCGCGATCGTCGGGGTGCTCTTCTTCTCGCTCCGGCTCGGCTGGTTCCCGGTCTCGGGACCGGTGCAGTGGAGCGACCCGGGGCAGCTCATCCAGCGGCTTGCCCTGCCGGTCATCGTCCTCGGACTCGGCCAGATCGCCTCCGTCGCGCGGGTCACCCGGACGGCGGTGCTCGATTCGCTCGGGGATGACTACGTCCGCACCGCCCGTGCCCTCGGCATGGGAGAGCTGACCATCCTCTTCAGGCACGCACTGCGGAACTCGTCGCTGCCAATCGTGACGATGACCGGTTTGAGCGTTGGGCGGCTGTTCGGCGGCACGGTGATCATCGAGTCGATCTTCAGCCTGCCCGGCATGGGCACCACGCTCGTCAACGCCATCAACTCCCGCGACTACCCCATCGTCCAGGGCGTGATCCTGGTCTTCGCCCTCATGTTCATCTCGGTCAACTTGATCACCGACATCGTCTACTCGCGGGTCGACCCGCGGGTTCGGCTCGGCTAG
>JBFWPD010000351.1:0-4816 GCA_050250175.1 Vicinamibacterales bacterium | reverse complement strand
CCGCGGCGATCAGATCGGGCCGGGCGCGCAGGTGATCCTCGCGGAGACGTCCAAGCCCGCGCGACTGGGTCACAGCCAGACGGCACGACTCGGCACCGGGGCAGCTCGTCACGTCGGCGATGGTCGATGCCTCCGCGAGCCCGAGGCTTGCGGCGGAAAGCCGGCGGTACAACTCGCGCACCTGGCTGACAGGCACCCAGCGGAACACCACGTTCTGGTCGATCGTCACGCGGATGGCTCCGTCGCCGTACGCTCGGGCCAGCTCGGAGATGACTCGCATCTGCTCGCTCGTCATGTCGCCGAGCGGTACGGTCGCGATGGCCATCACGTAGCCGAACTGGCGCTGTTGCCGGACATTCGTCGAACGCCATCGCGCGTAGGCATCCTCGCCGGGCAGATACACGGGAGCCAGAACCGGCGTGATTCCTGGTCCGCGGGGCGTGGCCGCCGCGACGCGCGCCGCAATGAGGTTCGGTGACGGCGCGTCGCTCTGCGGGAATGGAGGCGGCACCTCGTCGTCCGGCTCGATCTCCAGTGTCGGCGTGCCCTCGGCACGCGCATTCGCCAGCTCGCGGTCGTACTCCTCGCGCCACTTCTCCCAGCCGAGCGCCTTGATCAGGAACTTCAACCGGTTTCGCTGCTTGTGCTTGTAGTCGCCAAGCCGCTTGAACACGTGGAGCACGGCTTCGGCCACACGGAAGATCTCGCTCGCGGGCAACCACGCGTGCAGCAGTCCGGCGTCCGTCACCATGATCGCCGTCCCGCCGCCCGCCGTGACGCGGAAGCCACGTTCGCCGTTCGGCCCCGGCTGCGCCCAGAAGGCCAGGTCGTGGATCGCAAGGGCGCTGTGATCCTCGGCGCACCCCTCGAATGCGATCTTGAACTTCCGTGGAAGCGTCGAGCTCAGTCTGTGGCGGAGCAGGTAGCGGGTCATCGCCTCGGCGTACGGCGTGACGTCGAAGATCTCGTTCGCGGACACGCCCGCGAACGGGCAGGCCGTGATATTCCGCACCGAGTTGCCGCATGCCTCACGCGTCGTGATGCCGGCGTCGGCCAGCATGCGCATGGCGGGCTCGACGTCGTGCAGCTTGACGAAGTGGAACTGGATGTTCTGACGGGTCGTGATGTGCCCGAAGCGGCGCGAGTACTTCTCGCCGATGTCGGCGAGCACGAGCAGCTGATCGCTCGTCAGGACGCCCTGCGGCACCTTCACGCGCAGCATCTGCGCATCGGCCGTCTGCCGCTGCCCGTAGGTGCCGCGCACGAGCCGGAAGGCACGCCATTGATCGGGAGTGAGCTCACCCCGTTCGTAGCGGTCCAGCGTGGCTACGAACTCGTCGATGTCCGCCACGTCCGCAAACGAGAGTCGCGTGCGTCCGTGCGTGTTGACCTTTTCCGTTGAGGACATACCTCCGCCCCTTCCCGCTAGCCGCCACCCGCAGTCACCCGCGGGAGCGCTCCGGAATCCTGACCCACGGCGTTCGTCACATTCATTGCGGCGACGTCGCCAATCACCATCGCTGCCGGTCCGTCTCCCGGCACTTCCGCGTCTCCGCCGGCCACTTCCCCAAGCGTCCCGCGCCAGACATGCTGCGTCTCGCGCGACGCGTCGGCGATGATCGCGGCAGGCAGATCCGGCCGCCACTTCCGATCGAGCAGGAGTGCGGCCAGCGCTGCTCGACGGCCCAGTCCCATCAGGACCACGAGCGTGACGCCGTTCGGCGCCAACTCTCCGAGCGTTCTGGCGAAGAGTGTTTCTTCGTGCCCGCTGATGACCAGGAACGCGGCCGCAACGCCGCGATGTGTCACCGGAATTCCCGCAAGCGCGGCAGCGGCGACGGCGCTGCTCACGCCCGGAACGACCGTCACCCCGATCCCTGCGTCCTGCAGGGCGAGCGCTTCTTCACCGCCACGTCCGAACACGAACGGGTCGCCGCCTTTGAGCCGTACGACCTGCTGCCCTCGGCGAGCAGCCCGGATCATGAGCGTATGAATCTCGCTCTGGCCAAGCGAGTGGCGGCCGGCGCGCTTGCCGACATAAAACCGGCGTGCCCTCCTGGCAAGCGCCAGGACGCGTTCGTCCACCAGCGCGTCGTAAAGCACCAGATCTGCGCGGCGCAGGCAGGCCACGGCGCGGCGCGTCAGCAGCCCAGGATCTCCCGGGCCGGCGCCAACGAGCCACACGCGTCCGGTCACGGCCATGACGACCTCGTCTGGCCGGCCGCGACGGCCTCCGCATCTTCGTGCCGCTCTCCTGCCGTTGCCTGGTCGGCATGCGCGCGCTGGTACAACCGATTCAGCGCGTCGAGCAGGAGCGGCCGGCGAGCTTCCATCGGAATGCCGTCGCGACGCCATCCGACGCGCTGGCGCTGCGCTTCCTGCACCCACCGGCCGATGTCCGTGGGCAGGAAGGCATCGAGTGCCTGGCGCAGCAGCGCGGTCAATCCCGGGGCAGCACCTTCCGTCGAGATGGCGATGGTAACGCCGTCGCGACGGACCACGCCGCTCAGGAACGCTGTCGCGTTGGCGGGATCGTCGACTGCGTTCACGAAGATGCGCATCGCCTCGGCCGCCGATGCCACCTCGCGATTCACCTCGGGAGTGGCAGCCGCGACGACGAGCCAGGCGCCGTCCAGATCGGAAGGGTGAAACGCCCTTTGAGCAACCGGCACACCCGACTTTGCGATCGACTCGTGGACCGTCAGGGACACGACGCGGACGTCAGCGCCCGCTGCCAGCAGTTGCTCGAGCTTCCCCGCAGCGACCGGTCCCCCACCGACCAGCAGCACGCGCCGGCCCGAAAGGTTCACGAAAAGGGGAAGCAAGTGGGACATTCAATCGCTCACAAACAAAAAAGCCCGGTCGAGGCGAAGCCTCCCGGGCTGCAGGTCGTTCAGGATGTCGTGTCGTGACGCCTAGACCAAGTGGCGGCCACGGACCTGGACGGCTGGCGCGGGGGCTGTTAGAGCCGCGCAACAACAACACCGATAGGCGCACGTCCAAGCGACCATGAGTACTCTAACTAGTACTCCCCTCGACTCCTACGGTCAAGTACGGCTCAGCGCCGGACGGGCGCCGGACACCGCCGGATGCCCGGGAATCCACGCACGCCATGGCTGGGTCGTACCCACGCGGATCCCGATTCGCGGGCCCCAGGCGACGGGGTCGAGTCGAGCCCCCCGGTCTTCGATCCAGAGCCGCGTGCCGAGCAAATCGACCTCATTCTCCTCCAGCGAGATCCCCATGGCCACGGTCAGGTTGCCGGGCCCACGGCACAGCTCAACGTCCGATGCCTCTGCCGCCAATCCCCTTCTTCCCTTTCCCGACCTCGTCCGGCGGCGTCGCATCGTCCGGATGCCGTCGAGCGGATCCAGCGCCCGGATCAGAACAGCCGCGGGCGCCCCTTCGGCTTCCGTGACGACGTTCATCAGGTAGTGGATGCCGTAGTTCAGATACACGTACGCGAATCCCGGCGGACCATACAGGGGCTTATTGCGTCGCGTCGGCCCCGGCGCCGCGTGACAGGCAGGATCGGACTCGCCGATATAGGCCTCGACTTCGACGATCGTGCCGCTCGTCGTCATTGACCCACCGCGGTGCACGAGGACCTTGCCGAGCAGATCGCGCGCGACGTCGAGCGTCGGGCGATCGTAGAAGTCGCGCGTCAGCGGACCTGCAGCCACGCTACCGCGCGGCGCGCGGCATCGGCCACGCCCGGCTCCGAATCGTTCACGAGCGGTTCGACGAGCGGCAGGGCGCCTGGCTCGCCCGCAAGGGCGACTGCTTCGGCGAGTCTCCCCCGGACGACGACGTCGGGATCGCGTGCGTAGACGGCCAGGTCGCGCGTGCGGACCGGCACGAGATCGACGAGGTATTCGAAGGCTTGTTCTTCCTGCTCGGGCCGCATCAACGCACTGACGATCGGATCGAGCGGCCCACCGGCAAGCCGCGCCCTCGCGAACGCACCCGCCAGCGCGAGCGCGCGATCCGTTTCCCGCCCGAGCCTCGCGTCGATCACCGTCAGCAACTCGCTTTCGCCGGTTCGCGCCAGCCCCTCGACGGCGCGCCGCTTACGCGCGGTGCTGCCATGCTCCAGCAAATCGATGAACAGTGTCGAACTGGACGAGTGTCCGATCGAAGCCAGGGCGCCGAGCAGCGCATCTCCTTCATCGCCGCCGGAGTTGCTCGAAAAGCGATCCAGCATCACCTGCACACCGCGGTCGTACCGGAGGTCCGCCAGGGCTTCCATGGCGGCGAAGCGAACCTCACGATTCCGATCGTCCAACGACTGCAGCACGGCATCGCCAAGCCCGGCGCTCGTGTCGCTGGCTCGCCGTCCGGGGACGCCGAGGAACCGGCCGATCGCCCGCAGTCCCGCGACGCGATGGTCAGGCTCCGGGTGCTGCAGTACCTCGATCAGGGCCGCGGCGATGTCGCCGCGCCACTCGCCGGCGACACCCGCAGGTCCGAGGATCCCAACCGTGTAGACCGCTTCGAGGGCCACCCGCGTGTCGGCATCGCGAATCGCGCCGCGCAGTCCGGCGAACACAGGCTCCGGCACGAGTTGTCCGCCCACCATGAGCGGGCCCGCATCGAAGACATCTTCTGCCCGCATCGTCCCTCGTCGCTCGAACACCAGCGCCACGCGACGCCGGGGCGCAAGGGGCTCGGCGAGGAAGATGTTCAGCTCGCCTCGCATCGCTTCGAGCTGGATGCTGTTCTCCGGATCGTTCAGGAGCGCGGCGATTGGCTCGGCGGCTTCCGGATACCGTGTCGCCGCGAGCATTCGCAGGGCACGAAGTCTGACGTTCGGGTC
>JBFWPD010000350.1:0-4837 GCA_050250175.1 Vicinamibacterales bacterium | reverse complement strand
CACGTCAGGAGGATCTGCTGCGCACGCTTGCTCATAACTGGTTCCTCTGGAACACGTTGGCGCCGGACCGCGAGGATCGACCCGCCGCGTCTGACGCCCGCAGGCGGAGCTGACTGGATTGTAGTCGCCGCTTCGGGGGTTCTCAACACTCGGGGGGCGGCGTGCGGAAGTGCGCATGCCTGGTCCGTCGGCTGCTGGCATTACTTCGCGATGCCGATAACTCGCTCGCACCGCTGTATGCCGTCCACTGTGCCCGCTCGACCAGCCTGCGCCGGGCTTCGCGCCTGGGGGGCGACCGACCGGGGTCGGGTCCGTCCATCGAATGAAGACTGCTTCGGGCTGGATCTCGACCGCTGCCTGTGCGTCGTCGCCGACGGAATGGGTGGACACCAGGCTGGGGAAGTCGCGTCGCGGATTGCGGTTGACGATCTGATCGACCGGGTGCGCGGCGGTGGTTCGACCGGGGACGCGCTCTCGCCTGCCGGCCCCCTTTCGGCCGCCCATCTGCTGCTGGCGGGCGTTCGATCGGCAAATACCCGGATTCTCGAGGTAGCCGCCGCCGACCCGTCGTGCGCGGGCATGGGGACCACAGTGGTCGCGGCCATCCTCCGCGAAGGCCTGCTGACGGTGGCCCATGCGGGCGACAGCCGGGCCTACCTCTACCGTAACGGGCAACTCTGCCTGCTCACGACGGACGATTCGTGGATGGCGTCGATGCTGGCGCAGCGGCCGGGCTCGGATCCCCTCGAGATCCAGCGTCATCCGATGCGGAACGTGCTGACCAATGTCGTCGGACTCCGCGCGGACATGGAGATCCACGTCCAGGAAGTGCCGCTCGATGGCGGAGAGATCGTGGTCCTGACGACGGACGGGGTCCACGGGGTGCTGGAACCTGAGCGTTTTACCCAGATCCTTACGGATCACGCTCCGTCAGAAGCCCCGGCTGTCCTGATTGCGGCCGCCCTGGCTCGTGGCAGCCGCGACAACTGCACCGCCGTTGTCGCCGAGTACGCCGGCTAGCCTGCCCCCCTCCAAGACCCCGAATCGGGTCGTCTCGTGTTCTGCGGTGGCATGGCCCGGGGACCGTTGCGTTCCTGCAAACGCACGTGCTATATTCGCCAGGTTCTGTCGCGGCTAGGACACCCTATCTAGCTTCGACCCTTTCGACCGTGCCCGGAGCAGGCGTTATGCTGCCGGGCCGTTCATCGATCGCGCGACTTTTCGCCTATAGGGATCAGGGTTTCCAGGCGCCAAGCCTTCGGGCTTTTAGGCCTGGGACAACAGCAGCTCCGCGAGAGCGTCCGCGGTGCGCGTTGTGGCGTTTTCGACGTTCGAATAAGTGACTATGCCGACGATCAGTCAGCTCGTGCGTGCCGGCCGCAAGAAGATCGTGTCGAAGACGAAGAGTCCGGCACTGCAGAACAGTCCGCAGAAGCGCGGCGTCTGCGTGCGCGTCTTCACCCAGACGCCGAAGAAGCCGAACTCGGCGCTGCGGAAGGTGGCGCGCGTGCGTCTGACCAATGGCATCGAGGTCACGACCTATATCCCGGGCGTCGGCCACAACCTGCAGGAGCACTCGCTCGTGCTGATCCGCGGCGGCCGCGTCAAGGATCTCCCTGGCGTGCGCTATCACGTCGTGCGAGGCACTCTCGACGCAGTGGGCGTCCAGGGCCGCATGCAGGGACGTTCGAAGTACGGAGCGAAGAGGCCAAAGAAGGCGTAGTGGCTTCAGGCCTCAGGCCATGGGCGTCGGACGTGCCCGGAGCCTGCAGCCCGCAGCCTGTAGCCCGCTGAGATTCAACCCATGCCGAGACGACGAGAAATTCCGAAGCGCCGCATCCAGGCCGACCCGCTGTACGACAGTCAGCTTGTCAGCAAGTTCATCAACTGCGTGATGAGTGACGGCAAGCGGAGCACGGCCGAGCGCATTCTTTATAAGAGCTTCGACATCATCAAAGAGAAGACGGGCGACGATCCGTTGAAGATCTTCAAGAAGGCCGTCGACAACGTGAAGCCCAGTCTCGAGGTGAAGTCGCGTCGCGTCGGCGGGTCGAACTACCAGGTCCCCATCGAGGTCAATCCGAACCGGCGCCTGTCGCTCAGTATCCGCTGGCTCGTCGGCTATGCGACGTCGCGCGGCGACGGCAAGACGATGCAGGAGAAGCTGGCCAACGAGCTGATGGACGCGGCCAATCTCCGGGGCGGCGCGGTCAAGAAGCGCGAAGACACGCACCGCATGGCCGAAGCCAACAAGGCGTTCGCCCACTATCGCTGGTAACCCGAAGCCCGTAGCCTGAAGCCCGTAGCCATCGAGATTCGTTAAATGCCCCGGCAAGTTGCACTGAACAAGACGCGGAACATCGGCATCATGGCCCACATCGATGCCGGCAAGACCACCACGACGGAACGGATCCTGTTCTACACCGGGATTACGTACAAGATCGGCGAGGTCCACGAAGGCACCGCCGTGATGGACTGGATGGAGCAGGAGCAGGAGCGCGGCATCACGATCACGTCGGCCGCGACGACCTGTTTCTGGCGCGATCACCGCATCAACATCATCGATACGCCAGGGCACGTGGACTTCACGGCGGAGGTCGAGCGGTCGCTGCGCGTGCTCGACGGCGCCGTCGCGGTGTTCGACTCGGTGGCCGGTGTCGAGCCTCAGTCGGAGACGGTGTGGCGCCAGGCGGACAAGTACCGCGTGCCTCGCATCTGTTTCGTGAACAAGATGGACCGCATCGGTGCGGACTTCAAACGCACCTTCGATCAGATCATCTCGAAGCTCGAAGGCAACCCCGTTGCCATTCAGATTCCCATCGGCTCGGAGGACAAGTTCGTCGGCGTCGTCGACCTCATCAAGATGCGGTCGATCACCTACAAGGACGAGACGATGGGCGCCGACTACATCGTCGGCGAGATTCCGGCCGACATGGCCGACGAGGCGAAACACTATCGTGAGCAGCTCATCGAGAAGGTGAGCGAGGCCGACGACAAGATCCTCGAGAAGTACCTGCACGGCGAGGAGCCGACCGAGGACGAGATCAAGGCCGCCATTCGCAAGCGCGTGCTGAGCTCGGTGCACTCGAAGGGTGAGGCCGCCTTCGTTCCGGTGATTTGCGGGTCGGCCTTCAAGAACAAGGGCGTGCAGCCCCTGCTCGACGCGGTCGTCGATTTCCTTCCCTCGCCTGTAGACGTTCCCGCCATCACCGGTATCGACCCTCACGCGGCAGAAGAAACGATGCTCGAGCGGAAGGCGGCAGACGACGCCCCGTTCTCGGCGCTGGCGTTCAAGATCATGACCGACCCCTTCGTCGGTCAGCTCACGTTCTTCCGCGTCTACTCCGGCGTGCTCAATTCGGGCCACACCGTCTTCAACGCCACCAAGCAGCGCAGCGAGCGCATTGGCCGCCTCCTCAAGATGCACGCGAACAAGCGTGAGGAGATCAAGGAAGTCTACGCCGGCGACATCGCGGCGGCCGTGGGTCTCAAGAGCGTGAGCACCGGCGACACGCTGTGCGACGAGAAGCACGCCATCGTCCTCGAGTCGATGGACTTCCCGGAGCCCGTCATCTCGCTCGCGATCGAGCCCAAGACGAAGGCCGACCAGGAGAAGCTCGGACTGGGGCTGCAGAAGCTCATGGCCGAGGACCCGACCTTCCGCGTGAACACCGACCAGCAGACCGGACAGGTGATCATCCGCGGAATGGGTGAGCTCCACCTCGAGATCATCGTCGACCGCCTGAAGCGCGAGTTCAACGTCGAGGCGTCGGTCGGCAAGCCGCAGGTCGCCTACAAGGAAACGCTGACGCGTCCCGCCGACGGCGAGATGAAGTACGCGAAGCAGACGGGCGGCCGCGGTCAGTACGGCCACGCCAAGATTCATCTGTATCCCGGCGAGACCGGCACCGGCTACATCTTCGAGAACAAGATCGTCGGCGGCGCGATTCCGAAGGAGTTCATCAAGCCGATCGACGAAGGGATCAAGGAAGCGCTCACGCGCGGCGTGCTGGCGGGCTATCCGATCGACGACGTGCGGATCGAGCTGTACGACGGCTCGTACCACGACGTCGACTCGTCGGAAATGGCGTTCAAGATTGCCGGGTCGATGGCGTTCCAGGACGCCGCCAAGAAGGCCAAGCCGATTCTGCTCGAGCCCGTCATGCGCGTCGAGGTCGTCGTTCCGAAGGAGCACATGGGCGACGTCATGGGCAACCTCTCGAGCCGGCGCGGCCAGATTCAGTCGCAGGAAGACCGTGGGGGCACGCAGATCATCTCGGCGCGCGTTCCTCTGTCCGAGATGTTCGGGTATGCGACGGACCTGCGATCGCGCACGCAGGGACGCGCCACCTATTCGATGCACTTCGACCGCTACGAAGCCGCGCCGCAGAACGTGAGCGAGGAAGTCGTGGCGAGGATGCAAGGGAAGTGAGTCGGCTTCTGGCGACAGGCTGCGGGCTACAGGCTTTGGGACGCGCCCGAAGCCCGAAGTCTGAAGCCTGAAGCCGTCAAGGATCACAGTGATGGCAACAGCGTTCAGCGACAAGATTCGAATCCGCCTCAAGGCGTACGACTCGCGCGTGCTCGATCAGTCGACGAGCGAGATCGTCGACACCGCGCGGCGGACAGGCGCGCAGCTGGCGGGACCGATTCCGCTGCCTACGGCGAAGAACAAGTGGACGGTGCTTCGTTCGCCGCACGTGGACAAGAAGTCGCGCGAGCAGTTCGAGATCCGGACGCACAAGCGGTTGATCGACATCTTCGAGCCGACGCCGCAGACGGTGGACGCGCTGATGAAGCTCGATTTGCCGGCGGGCGTGGACGTCGAGATCAAGGC
>JBFWPD010000349.1:0-4838 GCA_050250175.1 Vicinamibacterales bacterium | reverse complement strand
GGTCCCACTGCGTCATCTCTACCTGGCTTCGTGGAAGCGAGATGACGCAGGCGCCGTGAGTTGATCCCGTCGTGGCGACGGTCAGATTCTGAATGAAGGCGTGAAAGGACTCGGCGCCGGCACGATGGCGGTTCAGGTAGTTCAGCACTTCGTCGAAGAGCAGGAGCACCGGCCCGCCTGCGGCTTGGAAGACCCGCGCGATCGACTCCGTCCCTGGAGGCGTGGTTATCGCCGCCGAGCCAAGCGCCGCAACCCCATCGTCGCCGGCGAGCTGGCGTGCGATGTCGATCCACGGTGTTTCCCGACCCGGCTGTGGGTCCCAGGCATTTCCGACGAACACCGCTACCTTCGCTCGCGGCACCACCGACAACCCGGCGTCGCGCACGAGGTCGGAAACGCCCTTGTCACCCGCAACGGCGTCGCCGTGCTTGGCAAGGTGGTAGAGCGCCGTCAACGTGTGCGTCTTGCCGCCACCGAACTGGGTGATAAGCGTCAGAACCGGTGCGGTGTTGTCCGTGCGGCCCGAAAGACGCCGGAGGACCATCCCCGCATGGTCGCGAAGGGCGCGGGTGAAGCACGTGCGCCCAAAGAACTGTACAGGGTCCCGGTAATCCTCGGGCGCCGTGCCAGCGACGACCTGTTCGAGTGCGATCGCGAATTCGTCCGGATTGAAGGACCGACCCTCGCGAACTTCGCGGCGCAGCGTGGCGACTCTGTACCAGGGTTCCATAGGTGATTACGTTCTCCTTCCTCAGCGCGGCACGGCGAGCAGCATCGCGTCGAGCAGTCGTTTCTCTTCGCTCCCCTTCGGGTAGAGCGCAGACAGCGCATTGGCCAAGCGCAGGAAGTCTGGGCTCCGTTCCTGCTCGGCCTTGACCAGCGCCCGCAATGCGTTCGTCCGACCACCCGCCTGCAGGAGCATCGCCGCATGGACCCTATCCAGGGTCGTGGCCTCCTGCCGTGCGGTGAGTGAATCATTTGAGATCCGTGCTCCCGCTTCGGATGCGCTGTTCGAGGCGGTTCGGGTTCCAGGGGATGTCGTAGTTGAACAGGACATTGCAAACCTGGAGGTTGATGCCCTCGCCAGCTGCCTCCGTGGCCACGAGCACCTGGATCGCGCCCTCGCGGAACTCCTGCTCAGCGTGAAGCCTCGTTCCCGGCTCGTCTCTGGAGCCCGGCTTCATGCCGCCATGGATGCAAGCGACCTTGAAGCCCCAGGACTGAAGCCGGTTGACGAGATAGTCGAGCGTGTCCTTGAATTCGGTGAAGAGGAGCAACCGCTTGTCGGGTTGATCGAAGAATCCCTGCTCGTGCAGCAGAACCTTCAGCTTCGACAACTTGGCTTCAACGCCGGCATCCTCGACCTGCTGCGCCTGGTCGGCAAGCCGCCGCAGCTCGGCGATCTCGGCGCGGACGTCCTCGGCGCTGCCCGGGAGCGTCACCGCCTCGATCAGCTCTTCGAGCCGCTCGCGCTCGGTCTCCTCCATTTCCTCGAGCTCCTCGGGATCTGGGAGCTCAGGTGGAGCGAATCGTGCGAGATCGGCGGCACGCTTAAGCGCCTCGCCTAGGCGCCGAGCGCGATTCTCGAGCGATCGCCGCATGGCATACGTGCTCGACGCCAGACGGCGCTGGTAAAGGGACATTAGGAACCCGATCGCCCGCGAGCGCGGATCCTCACCCTCTGAGGCCGCGCGCGCGCTTTCGCGCTTCACGAACCGCGTGACCTCCCGGTACAGCTCGAATTCGGGGCCGTCGATCTGGAAGTCCACGGTGCGTGGAATCCGCTTGGTGAAGATAGGCTCCGCTGCCCATGTTCCGTCCGCGCGGCGTTCCGGGAAGTAGACCATTGCCTCCTTGGTGCGCCGAAGGTAGAACGGCGCCCGGCGCCGGTCCATTGCTTCCCGAATCGATCGCACATCCGCGTAGACGTCCGCGTCGAGGAGCTGCAGGAATAGCCGGAAGTTCTCGGGATCGCCGCGATGGGGCGTCGCCGTCAGGAGCAGCAGGTGATCGGTTGTGTCGCGCAACAGTTCGCCGAGCTTGTACCGCAGACTCTTATGCGATTCGTCGGTGGCCGACATCCGGTGCGATTCATCGACGATTACCAGGTCCCAATGGGCCTGGCGAAGGCCCGGTAGAATCTCCTGGCGCTTGGCGAGATCCAGCGATGTGATGATCCGGTTCCGATCCATCCACTGGTTCACGCCGAACTGCTCGCGGATGTCCTGCCCCTTGAGCACGACGAACTTGGCGTCGAATTTCTCCTTCATCTCGCGCTGCCACTGGAACGCGAGGTTGGCGGGGCAGACAATCAAGATCCGTTCGGCCAAGCCGCGAAGCTCCAGCTCGCGAACGAGCAGGCCTGCCATGATCGTCTTGCCTGCGCCGGCATCATCCGCCAACAGGAATCGGACGCGAGCGACCTTCAGAAGGTAGTCGTAGACCGCCTCGAGCTGGTGCGGCAGCGGATCGACTCGGGAGATGGACAGCCCGAAGTAAGGATCGAATTCGTAGGCGATACCGAGCGAGTACGCCTGGAGACCGAGCCGCAGCAACCGACCGTCACCGTCGAACGAGTGACGCGCCTGCAGGACGCTGAGCCGTTCGAGATCGCCCTGAGAGAGAGCGACCTTGCGAAACCGCTCGGATCGTGTCCCGACGAGGCCGACCATCCAGCTCTCTGGCCCGTTTGCGTGGATGTTTTCCACGCGCATCGGCTCGTTGAAGAGCGGTCCCGTTACGACTTGGCCGGGAGCAAGGGGAGGCTTAGAAGGCGGCATCTATGGGAGGTCCGGAGTGGCTGGATAGGTGGCGTTCTTGGCTGACGTGTCGTCTTGGCGGTCGATGGTCATGTTGAAACGATTGGATCCTGCCATGACAAGGTAGGTCTTACGCGCAATCTTCGCTATCGGCGCCGAGTCCCTTCGCATGGTCAAACTGTTCCCTTCTGCAACAACCCGCCGTGATGCTTGGTCAGCCAAGCGACCACATCGTCTCGAAGGCGGACGGCCAGCGCGCGCATCGCATCGGCGTCAGCGTCTGAGACGAGCCCGATCCGCTCGTAGCCGGTGATATTCCGCTTCTTGCGGAACGCGTCGAACGTGGCGACGACTCCGGCATCGAGACCAATCGTCTCGCGCAGCGACTGAATGACCCGGTAGTGATGGGAGTCCCGCCCGGCTCTATATCCCGCAGCGGCCAGGGCGACTGTCGCCGCCTGCAAGGCCGCGTTGTAGGCGATGTTCATGCGCCAATCCGCGCTCAATCCTTCAGCGTCACTGTCGGCGAGGTCGCGCTCGACGACCTGCATCAGATCGCGAATCTCGTTTGGGCTGGTCTGGTGCTTCATGACCCAGCTGTTTCGTTCCCAGTCGGACAAGCTCATCGTCTCCCCCAACAACGAACAACCGCGGTTCCTTCAAGACGGTGGTCAGGAAGTGGTGCTGCGCCATAAGTTTTGTCCTGAATTCGCTCGGGGGATAAACGGTTGGATTGATGTCTCGCCCGAGTCGCTCCTGCGCGTGTGCCAAGGCACCGACCACATCCTGAAAGGTCGCGTCCCCCACGACGAGTAAGTCGATGTCGCTTGCCGGCCGGAGTTCGCCTCTGGCGGCGGATCCAAACACAAAGGCGACCACAATCCGCTTACCGAGCGAGGCGAGGGCATCGCGGAGGACGTCGGCCAAGCCGGCGGTCTTGGCAAAAAGGCCCTGCAGCTCGGGAAAGATCGGCGCTTCGCGATTGGCTTGGAAGTAGACCTGACGCCCCTGTACCGTGCGCCGCAGGATGCCAGCGGACGTCAACAACTCCAGCTCACGCTGTAGCGCCCCGACGGCCGTGCCCGTATGACGGGCAATCTGGCGCAGGTAATACGGCTCGTCCGCGTGACCGAGAAGCCACCCGAGCACACGACGACGCGTGCTGCCGAACAGCAGAGTCGCGGGATCGAGACTTGAGACCCGGCCAGGCGTTGTTCGCACGATGGGTACAAGTGTACTCAAAATGGGAACATTAGGTCAATCGTCCCCACAACTGTTCGGACTGAGCAAATTCACTCAGTGTGCTGAGTAGTCTGAATGCGAGAGGTGTTCGCGAGAAGGGTACGCATGTACTCAAAACAGGAACGATCAAAATTAATGAACAGCGCAGATTCCTGAACACGAGTCGCCACCATCTCAGGGATCCGGCAGGTCGATGACCGTCGGCGCGTTGACGAGCCGGTAGGCTTCATCGACCGCACTGACGTTGTAGATCGGAATCCCCTGATGCTCGTAACGGCCGTAGCCTCCGTGAACATGTCCACAGATCACGAGCCCTGGTCGAACTCGCTCGACCGCATCGAGCAGCTCGCGGCTTCCAACGTGCTCGACGCGGCCAGCGTCAAGGTTGAACGTGCGGTCCCCGTAGTACAGCGGCGGCTGATGCGACACGAGGATGTCGATGCCTTCAGGAATTGCCGCGTACACCGCCTCGAGCTCGCTCGGTTTCTTCATGAACGCCCAGCGCATGAACCTGTTTGACCACGGCGTCGCCCACACGGACACGTGTCTCTTCGTGCCATCGGAACACGGTATCGTAGTTGCCTGGTCCACGAGGATCTGAAGGTTCGTCGAGCGCGCGTGCGCCGGCGAGTCCGAGAGAAAGCTGCAGGCCTGCCCACACCAATCGTGGTTTCCCCATGTGAGGAGCTTGTGCGTGGCGGGCGCAGCCGCCAGCCACGGACGGACCTCTCGATCGAACCACGCCTGCTGCTGACGCGGATCGTGGACGGCCATGAACGGTCCGAAGCGGTCCGGGCACACGTCACCGGCCACGATCAAGAGATCGCACGGCGGGAT